>NZ_CALHHT010000125.1 GCF_938031315.1 uncultured Campylobacter sp. | reverse complement strand
CCAAGACTCTTTACCTGTTTCTATATCTACAGTAGAAAATTTTAAGATATTAGGCAATATATCTATCATGTGCGGTACGAAATAATAATATATATCCCTAGTTTTCTGCGGAAGCTTGAAATTCTTATCGCTTAAAGAACTTAGGAATTTATTGATATCGGCTTCGCTATAATCTTTTTGAATTTGATATAGATTTAGTTTAAATTTATCTTCCAGTTTAGGATCAAATTTTTTACCTTGCAACTTTTGTATATATTCGACATTAAGCCTTGCCATATTAGCAGAGCTTACCTCATCTTTATTAAAGGAAAACGCACTCATAAAAGTGTATTCTCCTGCCTGTCTACCTCCGGGATCAGCTACTACTTTTACATCGGAGTAATATCTGATTAAATATCCGTAATCCCACCACGATAGCACATAATCCTCCCTGCTAGCCTTATTTTTTAGCTCCGCAAGAGGCATTATGGAGTCTTTCGTAAGCGTAGGCGCAACTCGGAATTTATAAATAAAATCTATGCTAGGCATTATCGCCAAACAGGTTAAAATAGCTAACAAAGTACTTCTAAGCCAGGTGCGTATTTCAAAGTAATTCAGCGTAAAATATATAAAATAAGCAAATCCAAGCGCTATCATCGGTGTAGCGTACATTGTAAAGCGAGTTCCACCAAAAAGTGCTAAAACTCCAAGCGCTATCATCGGCAAGGTTAAGATAAACGAACGGAATTTTATCAGCAATAGAGCCAGCCCTCCTACAGCGCATATAAATATAAATAGATGCCCACTAGATTCAAGCACAAATTTCATGAAATTAGCGTTTTCTACCTCATTAACCGTATTTCTAACGCCGTAGAAGTAGAAAATTTCCTCTTTGCTTACATCCTTTAAGATGTATGCTTTAAGCTGCACTGCTATGGGCGCAAGTCCACCGAATATGATAAATATAATTACGACGATCGCACCCAAAATCCAAAGAGCCTTTTTGCTTTTATGGCTTGGAATTTTAATCATTAAAAAATATAAAAACGCAATTAGTGCAATCTTAAGTAATAAAATATAGTTTACGATTATTGTCTCACCTTCGTAATACGCGCCAAATTTTATGACCGCTGCAGCCATAAGAATAATCGCTTTGTAATTTGCCTCATTGCGTCTATTAAAAATCAAAGTATAGATTAAAAATATCACTATAATCGCCATATTTAAAGAATACGAGCTAGGATACCACCAATCATAAATCACCGTAAAAACGGCAGGTAAAATAAAGCTACTCTGCTCGCTTCGCTCTATGAGCCTAATCAAAGCCCATAGCGTTAGCAGTGGCAGAGTAACATTTAACATATCGCTATCAAAATACCCACCCAAAGTCCTGACATAATACCCCGGCAGCACGCAAGCAAGCAGCGCCGCGATGATGCCTGCGCCTAGGATCTTATACTCTCTTGCTATCAAAATAATCGGCACGGCCACCAGCGGCGCTAAAAACACGCTCATATAGATCGCAATGCTATTTAGGCTGACGGGTAAAATTTTGCTAAGTAAAAATGCTAGAGTTGGGATCGACGCGCCGTACGGGCTAAGATCGCCCGGTTGGTGAAAGCCCGCTATCATATCGCGCGCGCCCTCGGCATTCGCAAAGGCGTCGTTTGTTGTCATAATGAGCTCGCCGTCAAAAGAAAACTGCTCGATCCCGCTAGCCCAATATATCCAAAAAAACCTGCACGCCACGCCGAATATATAAACCAGCGTCATGATCAAAAAGATATCCATGCGGGAGCATTCGCCGTTTGTAATTCTAAATTTTTGCATTTTTTTCCTTGATTTGCCGTTTGAAATACCGAGCGGCAGGGTTAAAATTTGCCTCTACAAATTTTACTCGCTTTATCACGCCCGCGTTGCGTCTTTAACGACATTGTTTAATTTCCGTTTATTATAGCAAAATTTATTTGATTTGCGATGCGAGATGTAGAAATTTGTACGATAAATTATTACAGAAGGCGCAAGCAAACCGAAATTTGATCTATCTGCTCGCGCTATGAAGTATGAAATTTACGCGATTTAATACGCGTCGCACATAAATTTACAGACGGTTTT
>NZ_CALHHT010000124.1 GCF_938031315.1 uncultured Campylobacter sp. | reverse complement strand
TGCGTTGCCGCCCGCTTCCGAGCCGTTGCCGTATGAACTCTCGCCGCTTGCGCCGGTGCCACCCGCAGAGGTATTTATACCGCTCTCCGTGCTAGCGCCCGCGCTGTCATCCTCAAGCGGACGGAAATTTTCGGCGCTGCTCACGTTTTGGATATCGCTTGTGCCGCGCGTGGAGGAGCTTTCATCGCTAGAAATATTTAAATTTATGCCGCCGCTCGCGCCGCCGAGCCCGCTCAACGAGTTTTGAAATTTAGCCGCAAAGCGCGGATCAAAATACAAAATGCTCTCGATCTTGTGCGCCTTAAAATCCCTCTTCGCGCTCTCTAAATCCGTATAAACGCGGGTTTGCAGGTATTTTGAGCCCAAAAATCCGCCAAGCAGATCACGCTCGATTTTGGAGCCCAGATCGCTTACGAAGCCCACCTTGACGGGCTTTATGTCCATCCGCATCGCGTATCCGTAGATCACGACCAAAATTAGCGGCATCAAAAACGCGATCACGAGCGCCGATCGGTCCTTTGCGATCTGCGCGAACTCCTTTTTTACGAGGATTTTTAAAAAGGTAAAGTTCATCCGCCCTGCCCCTGTGCTCGGATTTTGCGGCACTGCGCCGCTCGTGGCAAGCTCCCGAATTTCAATCGCGCAGCAAATGCGGCTGTGGCTATCGCGCCCTGAAATTTTAGCCGCGTGATCGCATTTGGTACGCCCCTAAATTTTAATTGCGAAAGTGCGGCAACCAAGATTTGAAATTTTAGCAGTGCAGACCGACTGCCTGCGCCCATTTTACTCATCGCGCCCTGAAATTTTAATCGCTTGATCGCATACGGCGGGCTTTGAAATTTTAAGCGGTTGTGCAGCACGGTCTCGCTGCAAAATTTCTGACGTAAAAGCTCCGCAGCGGCGCAAAATCCGTGATGAAATTTTTGCATCGGAGTTTTAAATTTACAAGCTACCCGCAGACTGACCGCCATTTTAAATTTGCGACCTGTTTGCAGAGTGGTCGCTCTTTTGAATTTATGATCTATTTGCGAGCCGTTCGCGCTTTGAAATTTACG
>NZ_CALHHT010000123.1 GCF_938031315.1 uncultured Campylobacter sp. | reverse complement strand
ATGACATTTATATATCTATAAAGGAGAATTTTATGCAACTAGATACCAAATTAACGCACCTTGGAAGAGGCGATGACAGCCTAGACGTTCGTCCCGTCAATGCTCCCGTAATGAGGGCTTCTACAATTTTATTTAAAAATCACGACGCTTGGCAGGCGACGAGAAAAGCTCGTGAAACACAGCGAGTCTTAAGCTACGGCGCGAGAGGAACCTCCACTAATTTTGAGCTTGAAAAGCTTCTTTGCGAGCTTGAGGGCGGATACAGAGCCCAGCTTTTCCCTACCGGACTTGCCTCTTTGGCTATGGTTTTGTTAAATTACGCAAGCGCAGGAGCTCATTTTATAATAACTGACGCCATATACGGACCCGTTCGTGCGATATGCGAGAAATTTTTAAAGAATGTGGATGTGCAAGTCGATTTCATCAAGGCTGATGCAAGCGACGTGGAATCAAAGATAAGACTGAATACCAAATTAATACTCTGCGAGAGCCCAGGCTCTATTCTTTATGAAATCATCGATCTACCAAGGCTTTGCGAGATAGCTCACGCGCATAATATCCCCGTAGCCATAGACAGCACCTATAACTCGGGCTATTTGCTACATCCAATGGAGCTTGGAGTAGATATCGTGGTAATTGCTGCAACAAAATATCTAAGCGGCCATAGCGACGTAACAATGGGCGCTGTAATAATCAATGAAAAAGAGTGGAAAAATTTTGACAAGCTTCCTGAAATTTTTGGCTTTACGGCAAGTCCCGACGATGCTTATCTAGTCTTAAGAGGCATCAGGACTCTTGGCGTAAGGTTAAGAGAGCATGAAAAATCTGCCAAAAAGATAGTAGAATTTTTTCAAAACAGAAAAGAAATAAAAACGATATTTTATCCTACCTTAAAAACGCATCCTAATCACGATATTTTTATGCGCGATCATCTAGGCGCAAATGGAATGGTAACGATAGAGTTTAATGACGGCATAAGCAAAGAGAGCGCGATCAAATTTGTAGACGATCTTGAGCTTTTTTCTATCGGAGCCTCTTGGGGTGGATATGAGAGTCTAGCTACCGTTACAGTCCCTCCTAGAACGGCTAGCGACTGGAGCAAAAGAGGACCATTTGTTAGATTTCATATCGGACTTGAGGACGTTGGTGATCTAATAGCCGATTTAGCTCAAGCACTTGATAAAATTTTAAAATAAGAGGATAAATTTATGCAAAAGGTAAGCGTATTTGATATGCTCATACTTCAGGACTCTTGGAGTACCCCTGAGATGAGAGAGATTTTTTGCGAAGAAAATAGGATCCAAAAATGGCTTGATGTGGAATCCGCACTAGCTAAAGCCCAAGCAAAACTTGGCATAATTCCCAAAGAAGCAGCCGAAGAGATATCCAAAAAAGCGTTTTATAAATTTATGGATATGAAATTTATCTTTAATGAATCCAAAAAAACAAAACATCCTCTAGTGCCGACCGTTAGGGGGCTTGAGAAGGCTTGTGAAAATGGGCTCGGGGAATTTGTACATTTTGGCGTTACCACTCAAGATATTATTGATACGGGGCTTGTTTTGCAGTTTAAAGAGGGTCTTGGGCTTATCAAAAAAGATCTTAAGGATATAGCAAAAGCCCTTTTAAAACTCACAAAGGCGCACAAAAATACTCCCATGATGGGCAGAACACTATCTTTGCAGGCTCTTCCCATCACGTTTGGACATAAAAGCGCCATTTGGTTATCGGAGTTAAATAGGCATTTTGAGCGAATAGAAGAGCTGGAAAAAAGATTATACGTAGGCCTGATAGTCGGAGCCGTAGGGACTAAAGCATCATTAAGCGATAAATGTAATGAAGTAGAAGAGCTAGTCGATAAATCGCTCGGACTGCAA
>NZ_CALHHT010000122.1 GCF_938031315.1 uncultured Campylobacter sp. | reverse complement strand
AGAGGGATCGTCTAAGGCTAAAGGTAAGAGAGGCAAGAAAGGTAGGGGAGAGTAAAATTCTCCCGACCTTAGCTCATTATTCTACAAGCCTAGCACTTGCGACGAATCATGATCTACGTAGCAAGAGCATAAATTTAGGCGGAGCTATGGAAGTGTGCAAGATTTTAATTCGAATCTCGCGTAATTAGCTTGCTCGACTATATTGTAGATTTAGAAGTTTACAGTTCGATTTAAACTTGCGGATGCAATTTTATTTTATGATACGGTGAGCCGATATTTTTTGGAATTTTAAGGTGTAAATTCTTGATTTTTCATAAATTTTAATCTCACTACTTTTAAACAGAACTAAAACTACCCTAAAGACCGCCTAACTACAGCAAGGTATCGGCAAATCGATTACCGGCGCGTTTCAGCTAATGCCTAGAAATCGTGTAGGCTAAAGTCAAGCCATAAGAAATCATAGTGGTTTAGGGCGGCAATTTTGCAGAAGCGGCAGTGGGTTTATCTGATCAAAGCGTATAGTATAGCGCGAGCGTGGCGGTTAAAAAGACCACAAGAGATAGGTTTAAGGCAAATTTCACCCTTATTTAAACGCTAGCATTATTACGCCTGCGCCGATTAGTGCTAGCGCGAGCCATTCGCGAATACTCGGGCGCTCGCCTAAAAAGATCACTGCAATTATTACAACGAGTACTACGCTTAGTTTATCGATCGGTGCTACTTGATAGGCTTTGCCGATTTGTAGGGCTTTGAAATACGCTAGCCACGATGCACCCGTCGCCAGCCCACTTAGTATCAAAAATACCCAGTTACGAGGGGTTAGGCTCGATAACGGCTGCCAGGCTTTAGCGTAGCGCAAGAATATGGCGAGGCAAAAGGCAATGATGATCGTGCGGATAAAAGTCGCAAAGTGAGAGTTGATCGCTTTAAGCCCGATTTTTGCAAATATCGCAGTCAGCGCCGCAAAGAGTGCTGATGCGCGCTAACCCGGTAAAAGAAACTAGAGCTCCATCGCGTTTGATTTAGACGATATTGCTAAGTCTCACTCGCGATTGCCGCTAAATTTGCCTCACTTATATATAAAAATCGCCAAAAGCGCATTCTCGCTTCGCCTAACGCTAAGAGAGATCTGTTTAAATTCCACTTCGACGCTCCTCAAAAACAAATGCCAGCGACGCAAGCGCATCCATAGTCGTTTAAATTCCACTCCGATGCCTCTCAAAAAAGCAAACTTTAAGCCCAAACCTACTACTCTAAAAGTTCAAATTTTACAAATAAGGATACTGAATGAAAAATTTCATATTTTCCGCACTTTTGGCTCTTGGCATCGCAGGCTGCGCCGTAAGCACCGCTCCGACGCCTGCAGGCAACTTACGCTCGCTCAAATCCGAGATCGTAAACTACACTCGCCAAAGCTCCACAGCTTACGTCTATACGTTTAAAGACCTATCCAGCGGCGAGCTCTACACCGCTCGCGCAAGCAGATATTATGCGGCTGCGGGCGATACTGCCTACATAAGTACCGCAGCAGGCGCTATCACCGATATGCGAATCATCTCGCGCAAAGCGGGTTCCGTTGCTCCGCGCGCTTATGATATTGGTAAAATCGAGACCAAACAAATGCATAAAAACGACGCTATTGCTGTACCTGAGAGCGAAAATATCAGCTTTTAATCCTACGCGATTTTTAGTCGCTACGCCCTTTAAGGTAAGCGAGCCTGCTTTCACAATTTGAGATAAACGTTTTTGTGTTTGCTCCCTACTCTTATGAAGGCAATAGTTTCTGTTCTTAATCATGACGGACTTGCGCGATTTGCTTGCGCTTTAAAGTCCGCTGATTCTTTATGCGATTGCCTGCATAATTTTATATTTTATAAGTTGTGGAATTTTGTATTTCACAAAATTCTGCGCTGCACATCTTACTTATATGGCTCGGCTCGCATTCCTATTCGCTTGCTTCGTGCTTAAGATTTTTTACTGCGTGGCGCTATTTTGTCCGCAAAATTCTATATTATAGAAATACAGCTGGCGCTAGAATTTTGATTGCGAAATTCTTATAAATTTTCTTTCTCGCAGTTCTTCACGTACTACTCGTTCTCGGTACCGTATTCTTAGCAGATAAGATATCGCGTAGATTTTTAAAATCCACGCTTTGCAAATTTTGTGTCTTGAAATTTCATTCATAAAAAATTTCACGTCGTAAAATTTTATCAAATTTCTTCCGCACAAAAAAGAGGTGTTGCCGTCTGTTTACCGCAGCCTGATATAATCCCCACATCGAAATTAGAACTCCTTTCAATAATCGGCGAGGCCTGTGTGGGTCTCGCTTTTTTTATGCCCGTTAAATTTGGATTTTCGGTAAATACTCGGTAACAATTTGGTAAAATTTTAGTATTTTTCAGCCTATTTTAAGCATATAATTTGTCATTTTGTG
>NZ_CALHHT010000121.1 GCF_938031315.1 uncultured Campylobacter sp. | reverse complement strand
GCCGTCGCGCTTTACTTTCTCGCGCAACCCGTCCCAATCGCAGCTGCTCTGCTCAAAAAGTCCGCCGCGCTTAACGAGCGCCTTGGCGTTTTCATTCGCCAAATCGATCGGGAAAATTCCTTCGCTCCACTTCGAGCCCGCAAAATCAGGGTATCTACCCTTTTCTACGGCTAAATTTGAACTTGCCTTGATCGCGTTAAAACTCACGTTTTCCATTATCCTATCGATCAGCTCGAAGTGCTCGTAGCTGCCCCACTTCACGCCGCGCTCGGCCAGCATCTGCGCTTCGCCCATTACGCCGAGCCCTATCGCGCGCGTTTTTAGATTGGTGTGCTTGACCTTGGCGTGCGGGTAAAAATTTAGATCGATGACGTTATCGAGCATTCGCACGGCGATCGGCATCACGCGAGCTATCTCCTCGCGGCTGTTGATTTTGCTTAAATTTACGCTTGCGAGGTTGCAAACCGCCGTCGCACCCTCGTCGCAGCCTTTTTCTACGATAAAAATTTCTTTGCCGCCCAGCGTGTCTAGCGCGGTGATCTTTTTCGCCTTTTTTACGATGCCCGCGTCGGTTCTTACCTCTTCGTTTTCCTCAAACAGCCTCTCGCTACCGTCAGCGAAAACGACTTTGATTTTGTAGTGGTTCGGCGCCGTGTTTTGAAAGATCTCCGTGCATAAATTTGAGCTCCTGATTAAGCCTTGATGCGCGTTTGGATTGATGCGGTTGGCGTTATCTTTGAAGCATAAAAAGGGCATGCCCGTCTCAAAGTAGCTCGTTAAAATTTTCTTCCAAAGCTCCTTTGCCAGAATGGTAGATTTTGAAATTTTATCATCGGCCTCGTACTGCTCGTAGCGCGCTTCAAATTCCGCGCCATATAGATCGCTCAGATCGCTTACTTCTGCAGGATCGAATAGCGTCCATTTGCCGCCGCTTTGAAGCCTTTTCATAAACAGATCGTTTATCCACAGCGCGGGGAAAATTTCATGCGCGCGGCGCCTCTCCTCGCCCGAGTTTTTGCGCAGATCGAGGAAGTCGCTCACGTCCATATGCCACGGCTCGATATACACGGCGATAGCGCCCTTGCGCGTGCCCAGCTGATCGACGGCGACGGCGATGTCGTTCGTGATCTTTAAAAACGGGATGATGCCGCCCGCGGCATTTTTATGCCCGTCGATGCTGCCGCCCATCGCGCGCACCTTGCACCAGTCCCAGCCGATACCGCCGCCGAATTTGCTCAGTAGCGCCATCTCTTTGTAACTATCGAAAATCCCTTCGATATTATCGGGCGTGGAGCCCACGTAGCAGCTGCTTAGCTGATGTCGCGTCGTGCGGGCGTTTGAGAGCGTCGGAGTAGCCAGCATGACTTCAAATTTAGATATGAGATCGTAAAATTTCTTCGCCCAGCTCTGGCAGTCAAGCTCGTTTTGCGCAAGGAACATCGCGATCGCCATAAACATCTGCTGCGGAAGCTCGATCGGCGCGCCGCTTTTATCCTTGATGAGGTAGCGATCGTAAAGCGTCTTGATGCCGAGGTAGTTAAACTGCAAATCGCGCTGCGGCTGCAGATAGGAATTTAGATCCTCTAGATCGTATTTTTCCTTTAAGCCAAGCATTATGCGGCCTGCCGCCTCGCCGCGAGCGAAGTAATCTTTTAGGCTATTGTAGCCGCTAAAGCCCGTTACTTTGTGATACAGATCGTATAAAAATAACCGCGCGGCGACGAAGGTCCAGTTCGGGCGGTCCACGTCGATCTTCTCGACCGCGGTTTTGATGAGGGTTTGTTGGATCTCTTCGGTGGTGATCATATCGCGAAACTGGATCTTTGCGTCCACCTCAAGCTCGCTAAGGCTTACGTTTTCCAGCCCCTCCACTGCCTCGCTCGTGTATTTTTTGATCTTACTTACGTCAAGCTCCTCGGTTCTGCCGTTGCGTTTGATTACTTTCATATCGTTCCTTGAAATTTAAAAATGCAAATTTAGCGTTAGTTTCCCAATATAAAATACGTCGTCAAAAGAGGCGGCGTAATAAATGCCGCTCATAATCCGCCGTCTTTTAAATTTACGCTAGCTGCGCTGCAAAAGCGCGCATTATAGCCAAAATTGCTTAAGTCTATCTGTCATTGTAAATATGGGATTTTGGCTTGTAAATTTTAAAATTTAGCGAAGCGGGCGGCAATGATGCGGTAAAATTCGAGCGAAATTTTATGGCGCCACCGCGAAATTCTGTAGGTAAAAATTTACGTAGAGTTTTGCGAAATTTTGCGCCGAAAAAGCAGGAAAACAAAAATCTTTGCGGGCAGGCTTAAAATCCGCCCGCAAAGATTAAGAATTTAGTTGTGCGGTAGCGGGATAGGCTTTCCGTTTAAGATCATAGAGTTGCTTGCCTTATCGAAGCTAAACTCCATCTTAACTCCATCTCCGTCAGGCTTAAGAAACTGCGAGCCGTAAACTTCCGCCATCGGCGCAAAATCGCGCAGGCTGTCATAAGGCGATAGGAAGTCCGTGATAGTCGTATTTATCGTAGCTTTGCCGTCCAAGCTCATGCGCTTAAAAAGCTGCGTCTCGTCGATGTAGCCGCCTACTAGCGCGCTTGCGTTAAAAGCAAATTTCTTGCCGAGGCTATTTTCAAACGAAAAATCATTCACGTTGATTTTCATATCATCTTTTAGCAGCTTCATAAAAAGCTCTTTATTTTCCGCTAATTTTTCGCCTTCTTGCGGATTTGAGATAACAGACAGATATTTTTCGAAAAGTGCGGCGCTAAAGCTGGTATCGACGCCTAAATGGATGTTTCGCACTAGCACGTCGGCGATTTTTAGGCTTTGGGCTTTATCGCTTTCGTTGAAATTTAAAATTCCATCTTTTACGCGGTAGCTACCTTCCGTGCTCATATCCGTAACTACGACGAAGCGCTGCTTATCTACAGTTACGACGAGCTCTTTTGTGCTGCCTGCAAAATCTATGTCATTCAAAAAGAGCTTAGTTATATTACCGTCTAGATCTTGGATGCCGTTTTTAAAGTTTGCCTCATAGATAAGATCCTTCATATCAAGACCCGAATCCTTGCCGTCGTCTATAAAAATTTCACCGATTTTAAAGCCCAAGGCTTTTATCGTTTTTCCGCTCATATCGCTCGTGCCGTTTAGGCTAAGACCTGCAAGACGTCCTATTCCGCCATCTTCTAGCACATTTATATCGGCTAGCTTTGCGCTAAATTTAACCTCTGTAGGTCCGTAGTTTAGATGCGTGCTAAGCGGCGCATCGGTCTTAAACAGCTTCTTGCAAGGCTCCGCGTAATATGGCGTCTTAATCGTTAAAATTCCGTCGCCCTCAAATCCATCCGCAGCGTTTTTTACGCTATGCTTGATAGTGTAGTCGTAGCGAAAAGCAAAATCTTCCGGGAAAATTTTAGCAGGATCTGGCTCGTCCGTATCGTTGCTATCTTGCGCGCCTGCTTTTTCCTTTAGCTTGCTAAAGCCTTCAGCAAGACTTTTTTGTAGTTTCTCTTTTTTTACTACGCCTTCGATAAAGCCGCTTGAGTTGCTATCTCCCGGATAAAATTTAGCGCTCTTAGTCTCGAAAATTTCGTTTCTAGCGATAAATTCCGC
>NZ_CALHHT010000120.1 GCF_938031315.1 uncultured Campylobacter sp. | reverse complement strand
TAAAATTTCTTGAAGCAAAATTAAAAGACGAGGCAAACACTATCAGGAGCAAAGAATCTTCAAATTTAAACATATACAACACGAATACAACCAACATTAATCAAAGTATAATTATTAAAAATGCTATAGATCAAATTCCAAATAATGTGTTATCTAAAAATTTGAAATACGAATTACGAGGAATGCTTAGTGAGCTTGAAGATTGCAAAAATAATCAAGAGAAAAAATCAAAGCTAATGGAAGTCGTTAAATGGCTTGGCGATAAAGCCGTCGATGTTACCATTGCCTGTTTACCATATCTTAGTCAAATAAAATTCTAAAGTAGGGGCTAATGAAATTTTAACCCCTATCGTTTCTCTATAGAAGTATAAATTTAGAATTATAAGGGATGCCGGATTTGCGTTTCCGTTTACCGCAATAATTTTAAAATTTAAAGTTATACCCCAGATAAATTCCATGGTTGGTCTCATATACTTTGTCTACATCTTCTCCGAGCTTACTAGCCTTGTATCTCGTGTAGTCCGCCTTGTAGCCAAACTCGATCTCGTGGTGCGTATCAAAGCTATATAGCCCGCCCAGTTTCGCGCCGATGACCCAGCCCGGCACCGTCTTTGAAAGAGAATTGCTACTTCCATCAAAGTCATCATACGAATAAGCTCTATATTTCAAAAATGAAACTCCCGTATAAGCGCCTGCTACGAGTTTAAAGCCGTTTATAATCTCAGGCGTAAAATCCCCGCCTACGAGCAAGCTATACTTATTCCACTCGTGTTTAAATATGATGTCCTCGTCAGTGCCAGTTTTCGAAGCTTTGAAATCATACAAGTACTCGCCGTACGCCCTAGCTATACCAAAATCATAGCCGCCTTTAAAGCCGAGCGCAGCCTGACCCTTATTATCTTTATTCGTGCCAGAATCGTCCTCGTCAGACCATTTAGTAGTGATGCTGGATTTAAAAGAATAATCTCCCTCGATACCTAAAAATATCCCCTCGCCGAAGCTTGAGCTTGCGCACACCGCAGCGGCAAACGCCGCGATTAAAATTTTGTTTTTCATATTTTCTCCTTACAATTTATGATTTCAAGGCTTCTCGCCACAGACGCTCTTACCGTTTTATAACTTACGATCTTTGAGCCTCCTCCACCGGATTCGCTTACAAATCCGTTTAAAATTTGTTGATTATAATATCCTTTTTTTGAAATTTCGATGAATTTCGCGACAAGACTTGGAATTTTATCTCACTCGCCTTGGATAAAATTTTATCTCGTTTGCTAAGGACAGAATTCTATCTCGATTGCCTAGATGAAATTCGACGAAATTCTACACCGCCTCCCTTGGGCAGTTAGCAAATTTATGTCGGGTGTCATTAAAAAATAATCTGTGATGAAATTTAAAGCGCTTATTTAGTTGTTCGTTTTTATGTATAATTTAAAATTTACACACGAGATAAGTGCCGTGTTACCGATAGTAACTGCACTTTTAAAAATTTAAGACGATTTGATTTGGAATTTATAAAATTCCCGCCTCATTTTTGTATCATAAGCCAAATCCAAAAAAGGAGTATTTATGGAAGAACACAAAGTGGAGTTGCGCAACTCCCGCTTACAAGGAACACTGGACTCAGACGTAGACGAGCTGGGTTTAGACAGGCTAACCGACACCGTGCCGTTTCCTAAGCGCGGCGTCATCATTATGGCGATTGCTGCTGCTGTGGGCTTTGCGCTATATGCCGCGTTACCATTTGAGCCTAATGTCAAAAAAGGCCTTGCGCTACTTGCTTTCATCGCGATTATGTGGCTTACAGAGGCCGTGCATATCACGGTAACCGCGCTTATGGTGCCGGTGCTTGCGGTAGCTATCGGACTTGGCAAATTCGCTAAAGATGGCACTTTCACGGCTGCCACCATCAAAAGCACGCTTGCAAATTTTGCAAACCCTACGATCTTTACCTTTTTCGGCGGTTTTGCTCTGGCAACGGCTCTGCATATGCAAAAGCTCGATAAAAAGATCGCGATGTGGCTAATCGCCCGCGCAGGCGGTCGCTTGGGTGTAGCTGCGATTTTAATCTGCCTTGCTACGGCGATCCTTTCGATGTGGGTTTCAAACACCGCAACTGCTGCGATGATGCTTCCGATCGCACTTGGAATTTGCGCCAACATGGACGAGAGCAAAGATCGCGGCACGCTTGTGTTTTTGCTTTTAGGCATCGCGTATTCTGCAAGCATCGGAGGTCTGGGCACGCTCGTGGGATCTCCGCCAAATTTAATCGTGGCTCAAGCCTTGCACTACAGCTTCGCGGACTGGATGAAGGTAGGTTTGCCGCTAATGTGCGTGATGCTACCGATAATGCTTGTGGTGCTTTATATAATTTTCAAGCCGAATTTAAGCCATAAAATAGAGATGGATCTGGAGCATATCCCTTGGACGCGCGAGCGCATTATTACGATCGTCGTATTTGCTCTAACAGCGCTTGGCTGGATATTTTCAAAGCAAATTTCAGCCCTTGTGGGCTTTAAAGTGGATGATGCTTACGTCGCCATCTGCTCGGCAGTCGTAATCGTCATACTAGGGCTTGCCAAATGGCACGATATCGCCGAAAACACCGAATGGGGCGTGTTGCTGCTTTTCGGCGGCGGACTTACTCTAAGTGCGGTTTTAGGCGATTCCGGAGCCTCTAAGGTGCTTGGCGATCTAGTCGCGCACACTTTCGGCGGAGCGCCTACTTACATTGTACTTTTGGTAACAGCAGTTTTCATCATCTGCCTTACGGAATTTACGAGCAATACCGCCTCTGCTGCGCTTTTAGTGCCCGTATTTGCGGGAGTAGCGGCTCAAATGGGGCTACCGA
>NZ_CALHHT010000119.1 GCF_938031315.1 uncultured Campylobacter sp. | reverse complement strand
GAACATAAGGATCCATGGGATTACCCCGGACATGGTGACCGACGCCCCCGACTTTGCGACGGTGTTTCCCGAGGTGGTTGCCTATGTTGCGGACCAGGTGTTGGTGGCGCATAACGCCCAATTTGATTTGACAGCGTTTTCCCGGGCCTGCCATGCGACGGGCACCCCGGTCCCCCACTGGAAGTTTGCAAATATCGCAGTCAGCGCCGCAAATACCGCCGACGCGAGCGCCCAAGCCACCCAAGTTTCCATGATCTTCCTCTGTGAAATGAATTATTAAATTATAGCCTTATTTCGGCAAAATTTGTTTATAATTTCTCGGGCGTCGCGATAAAAAGCAAAATCGCAAGCGATAGACCCGACAGAGGCGACAATTGAAATTTTAAAATTTTCACTGCAAAACGGGGCTTAAATTCCGGTTTCATTAGACTAAGATGCGATTTTGATGCGACTGGGGCGAGTTTCAACCGAATGCGACTCCGGGTGCTGTAAAACACAGCGTGCAGATAGTTGGGTAAAATTTCGCTTTAGCGAGATAAAATTTTATTCGAGCGAGTAATCTTGTTCGTGAATGCGAAAATTCTATTCTAATACGGCAAAAGCGCCGTAAAATAGATTTTCTGAAAACTTCAGTGCGATAAAAATTTACCGGAGCGGGCAGGTTTAAATTTAAAAAATATTTACTGCTCATATATAAAATTTCAAGATTTCTACAAGGAGAGCCTATGAAAAAATTTCTACTCGCGCTTATCGCGATATTTGTTTTGGCGGGTTGCGGCAGCGATCCAAAAGGCGTCGCCGAAGACTTCGTAAGAGCCCTATATGAGGGAGATTCCAAGACTTTGGTGGCCGTCATCGATATGCCAGATAAGGATAGATCCGACGACGGCGCGATGCAGATGATAAACGGCAAATTGATGCAAATGGCGAGCGCCGGCAAGGAGGAGGCCTCTAAGCGCGGCGGGCTAAAGAGCATCTCGGGCGAGCTGCAAAATAGCGACGAGAAATCGGCGCTAGTGAAAGTCGCCGTGTCTTTTAAAAACGGCACGAACCGCACCGAGAGCGTTAAACTCGTCAAAAAAGACGGCAAGTGGAAAGTCTCGCTTTAGCGAAAAAGTTTCTTATCTGCTTGATACTTGTAGCAGGCAGGCTCGGCGAGCTTGGGACGCTAACGCGCGCACCTGCTGCCAAAGAGCCGCTGCGGGTGCCGGATGAAATTTTATCA
This sequence comes from uncultured Campylobacter sp., assembly GCF_938031315.1. GTDB lineage: Bacteria > Campylobacterota > Campylobacteria > Campylobacterales > Campylobacteraceae > Campylobacter_B. The sequence continues at coordinate 1,623 of NZ_CALHHT010000119.1, read as the reverse complement.
AACTTACGCACGGGCGATCTCGTCTTTCGCCTAGGCGACGTCACCGACAGCCGCATAATCGCGACCGCGACGGATTTTAAATACTCGCACGTAGGCATGATCGTGCGCGAGCGCCCGCTTTTGGTAGTGCACGCGGTAACGGGCGAGGGCGGGCTAGACGGCGTCGCGGCTGTTTCGATGCAGGAGTTCTTGGCGCATGCGCGAGACTTTGGCGCGGTGCGGATGAAATTTTTAAGCGAGGAGCAAAAGGCGCGCCTCGCTGCCTCTCTACTTAGGCGCGTCGGCGAGAGTTTTACGTTAAGACCTCGCGGCGAAGCGAACCTCTACTGCACGACGCTGCTTGAGCAGGAAATTTCAAAAATAACGGAATTTTCGCCGCAGTATTTCGAACTCAACCTAGCTGTCCTAGGCGGCGAATACCTCGCGCCGAAGGCGTTTTGGCATTACGGCGGCGTTGAAATTTTATACGAGCGGTAGGCGCGACCTAGCTTGGGCTGGAATTTTGCGCGCCGTGTAAATTTAAATATCGCATCAATTCAAGTGCATGTAAATAAAATTTGATCTTAAAATTTCGTGCCGTAAAATTTCGGTCAAAATTTGTTTTGACGCTAATTTTTAAAATTCCGAAACGGCGTAAAATTTTACGTAATATAGAATTTCGTGGAGTACTAAATTACGAAATTCCATTAATTACTAAATTTGCAAAATTTTGGTAGGCGTGGAATTTTATAGAGCGCGCAACTTACAAAATTTCAAAAAGCAAAGCGCGCGCGGAGAGTTAAATTTTAAAAATTCCACCGCAAAGGGCTAAATTTACAAAATTTCGCCAGGGTTAAATTTTAAAATTTACCGCGCGACGCTTTTATTCATTTATATCCTCGATCACGGCCTCTACGAAACGGGCCGTATCAATTAGCCTAAAGCCCCATATTTTGGGATCTGCCATGATTTTATTATAAAAATCTTCCAATTCTTTCGCGGGAGATAATTCGCCCAATTTAAACGGGGCAAATTTTACCTTGCCGATCTTTTTTAGATGCGGCAGCAGCTCCTTTAAATCCTTATGATTAAACCAGCAGTCCGTTCTAAGGAAGCCGCCGTTTTTCGAGCCTGCGATCTTGCTTTTTAAAAAATCATCCATACCGGGCGGCTCTTTTTGCAGCACTCTGGTGCAGGCCAGATGATACTCGAGCTTCCTGGGCGTTTGATCTACCGCCGAGACAAAACAAACGCCGTATCCCTGCTGCATCCGGATAGACAAAACGTCGCCCTCCTCAAAATACGGCGTTTTTTGCTTCGAAATTTTGGGCCGTTTAAGCGGTCTTGGATTTTCGCTTTTTAGCTGAAGCGCCAATTTATCAAGCGCTTTTTGGCGGCTCTTTTGAGATTTTTCAAAGACCTTATTCCACATCCCGCTTGCGCCGCCTTTTATGATAGCAAGGGCTTTTTCGCGGATTTCGTCGTTTAAAAAGCCGATCTTCCAAAGCGAATACGCCAGAGCCATCCAATAAATCTCGCTATAAAGCTCATCGGTGCAGAAATTTTCCGCCTGCGTCAAAACATCTTGCAATATCGTTTCAACATCTTCGCCGTCCTTGTATCGCTCGGTGATAGTCAAATATA
>NZ_CALHHT010000118.1 GCF_938031315.1 uncultured Campylobacter sp. | reverse complement strand
CTGGCTGTAAATTTCGCAAGGCGCGCGGCAAACGCGAGCGTAAATTTTAAACTACGCGGCGCGGCATACGGTGCCCTGCATGGAGGGTTCATCGGCTGCGACGGCGACGATAGGTGGTCATATGAGAGAGTATCAGCCGCGGCGGAAGTGAATTGGCTTGCCACAGCGATAGGCGGATGTGCGATCAAACAAATCAAATTTAAAGGAAAAACAATGAAAATAGCAATCATCGGAGCAAATGGAAAATCGGGTTCAAATTTGGTGCAAGAAGCCCTAAAACAAGGCTACGACGTAACGGGCTTCGCGCGAAACAAAGAGTATAAAAATGGTGCCATCAAGCTCGTGCACAAGGACGTTTTTGAGCTTAGCAAAGTCGATTTGGCGGGCTTTGACGTCGTCATCAGCGCGATCGCTGCATGGACGCCGCAGACCTTCCCGCTTCACGCGAAAATGACGCAGCACATCGCGGAGCTGCTAAGCGGCACGCAGACGAGACTTTTCGTCATCGGCGGCGCGGGCGTGCTATACACAGACGCTTCACGTAAGACGCGCCTGATGGATACTCCAAGCTTTCCGGCTGAGTATATGGGCGTAGCCGAGGCGACTGCAGCGAGCTACGAGGTGCTAAAAGCGAGCAAAGATTTGATCTGGACCTACGTGATCCCCGCCGCGGAATACGACGCAAACGCCGCTCGCACGGGCTCATGCGTCCTAGGAGGCGACGAGCTGATCCTAAACGGCAAGGGCAAAAGCTACATCGGCTACGCAGACCTCGCGCTCGCCGTAATAGATGAGATCGGGGCGCAAAAATTTATCGGTAAACCGTTCACGGCGGTCGGCGAATAATGCGGCTTTGCCGCGTATAAATTTTAACTGCACGGCACGGCAAAATTCTAACGTAAATTTTAAATCGTTTAGCGCGGTAAAATTCGAACGTAAATTTAAAATTTAGCAGCAAAGCAAGCTAGAGCTTTAAATTAAAATTTAGAGCTAGAGCGAGCTACGGCTGAAATTAAATTTAGCGGCGGAGCCGAACTCAAGCTAAAATTTAAAATTTAATGGCGATGGTGGCGACAGACGCACGGTTATTAATGATGGCTGCGATTGCGTTGCAGAACATCGGTAGCGATTGTATTCAAATAATAGCGGCGGTGGCGATAGCAGCGATTGTATTTGCGACAACGGCAGCAGTGGTAATGAGCAGTGACAGCGGCTGCAATGATGGTAGGCGGCAGCGGCGTGTACGGTGACATTAGCGGCAGCCGTATCGCAGCGGGCGGCAGTGAGAATATAAGCGGCGACTGCAATAACAGCCGTAAAGATAATGAGCGATGGTAGCGTAGCGGCAAGCAGCAATAGCGATCTGCTGTAAATATAATGAATGGTAGTAGCGACGGCGACAATGTCGGCAAAGATAATGTAGTAGTAGCGGTAGACGGGGATAGTCGCACTATCGGTATCAGCGGTGCGCGGTCTGCTATGTCGCGGATGAAGTTTAGGCGTGATTAAAATTAATATCTAAATTTTAGAAAAATCGCTTAGCGGATGAAATTTCGGAACGATTAAAATTTAATATCCGAATTTTAGAAAGATCGTTTGGCTGATAAAATTTAGGCATGATTAAATTAAGGTTAGAATTTTAAGAAAATCGCCTAGCGGATGAAATTTTAGCGCGATCTGAAATTTAGCGCCCGAGTTTAAGGAAAATTTCGCTTAAATTCTAAAACTCAGATCCAAATCAAGGAGCGAAATGCAAGTAGGTATCAAATTTTCACTCGCGGTGCACATCATGCTTTGCGTCGCGTATTTTCGCGAGGAGAAGGTCACGGGCGATTTCGTCGCCGCAAGCTCGGGGATAAACCCCGCCATCGCGCGCAAGCTGATCTCGCAGCTAAAAAACGCAGCCTTGGTGCTCACGACCGCGGGCGTGGGCGGCATCACGCCGGCTCGCGACGCGCGGCTCATCACGCTTTTAGACATTTACGAGGCGGTGAGCGAGGAGGACGCGATGTTTCGCCTGCACAAAGGCTCGCCGGCCGCCTGCCCCGTGGGCGGCAAGATCGAGGCGGTACTCGCGCCGCGCTTTGCTCGCATTCAGAATGATTTTAAAAAATCCCTATCAAGCGTGAGCTTGGCGGATCTTTTGAGCGATCTAGAATAAAGCTAATTAAAATTCTAAACACGCATCTAATTTTTAAATTTGCTCAGATTTCAAAGCTTGCGGGCTAAATTTATATAAAATTTTACCCGCCCGCCATGTAAAATTTCGATTTAATTTGATTTAAGATATAATCCTCCTAATTAATTCTAAGGGGAAATTTTGAAATATTTAAAAGCTATATTGCAATTCATCGCAGTTTTTGCTTGCCTTATTTTGTATCTATTCGTAAGCGGAAGAGTAGGACTTCATAAATCTCAATCTCACTACACTATTACGATAGGCTCCGATACTACTAAAGAAGCGGAACTTGATAAGTATGTAAGCGAAGCGGAGATGCAAAGTTTTGCATTTCGCTACTGGGATATAGATTATAATTCAAACCCAAAAAACGT
>NZ_CALHHT010000117.1 GCF_938031315.1 uncultured Campylobacter sp. | reverse complement strand
AATGAAGAAAGGGTTTATGCTTTAAGATGAGTGAAGTAATTACGATTGCAAATCAAAAAGGCGGCGTCGGAAAGACGACCACAGCGGTTAATCTTGCTGCGTCGCTAGCGATAAAGAAAAAGCGGGTCCTACTGATCGACGTAGACCCTCAGGCGAACGCTACGACCGGGCTTGGCTTTAACCGCAGCGACTTTGAATTTAACATTTATCACGTCCTAACGGGGCGTAAGGGCATGTCCGAAGTGATCCAAAAGACCGAACTTGAGTTTATGGATTTAGTGCCGTCAAATATCGGACTTGTAGGCATCGAGCGCGAAGTAAGTGAAGAGAAAGACTTCAAACTAATGCTAAAAAATAAAATTTCGGAGGTTAAGGACAGATACGATTTCATCATCATAGATTCGCCGCCGACGCTCGGTAGCATTACGGTAAATGCCTTGGTCGCAAGCGATAGCGTCATCATCCCGATTCAGTGCGAATTCTATGCACTTGAAGGCGTCGCGCTGATCCTAAATACCGTAAAAGTCGTCAAGCAAACGCTCAATAAAAATTTAAAAATTCGCGGATTTTTGCCTACGATGTATAGTTTGCAAAACAATCTAGCCAAAGAAACGGTCGCGAATTTACGCGAGTATTTTGATGATAAGCTCTTTCGTATCGGCAAGAGTGATGATCTAGTCATCATTCCGCGCAATATTAAGCTAGCCGAAAGCCCAAGCTTTGGCAAGCCGGTGGTTTTATACGATATAAAATCCGCCGGCTCCATCGCCTATCAAGACCTCGCTAAATCCATAATGGAGCAAAAATGGGCAAGGTAAAAAGAGCGCTCGGGCGTGGGCTCGGTGCGATTTTAGACGACGTAGAAAGCTCCTATAACAGGGAGCTAGAAAGCGGAAATGCCGATAGCTTAGTTATCGAAATCGATGTCGATAAAATCGAGCCAAATCCATATCAACCGCGTCAAAGCTTCGATGAGGAGGCACTTAGGCAGCTAAGCGAGAGCATCGCCCGCCACGGGCTTATTCAGCCTATCATTGTTATTCAAAAAGATGATTCTTACGTCCTTATCGCCGGCGAGCGACGCCTAAGAGCGACGAAGCTTTTGGGCGAGAGTAAAATCAAAGCCGTAGTCGCGGACATAAAATCTCAAAATTTAAGAGAGCTTGCCCTCATCGAAAATATCCAGCGCGAGGATCTAAATCCTATCGAGCTTGCTAAGTCCTATAAGGAGCTCATCGGCGAATATAGGATCACGCAAGAGGAGTTAGCCGACATCATCAAAAAGTCCCGCACGCAGATTACCAACACGCTAAGACTTTTAAATTTATGCTCCGAAGTGCAAGACGCCATAAGCGCAGATAAAATTTCGCAAGGGCACGCCAAGATAATGGTTGGACTCGAAAAAGAGGATCAAATTTTAGCGCTAAATACCATTTTAGGACAGCGTCTAAGCGTAAGAGATACTGAAACTTTAGTCAAAAAGCTCAAAGATAAAACCGTTCCAAAAGAGAAAAAACCTGGCGTGGAATTTCAAAGCTTCAAGCCTGAGCTTTTAAAGCTAAAGGCCAAGCTTGATCAATTTGGTAAAATAAGTATCAAAGAGCGTAAAATTTCGATCGAATTTAGCGAAATTTTACAAATTTCCGAGTTTTTAAAGAAAATCGGATGATTTTTTATAGTGTATTTTAATTTTTCATATTGTAAAATACGCATTTTGTTTAAAACTAACCTAGAGGAGGTGCGATGCTAGACGTAAGTTTGACCGCCATGATAACGACCATCGTCGTATTTTTAGCTTTGATTTACTTCTTAAATATCAAGCTTTATAGACCGTTACTTTTGCATATGGAAAAGCGAGAAGCTATTATTAAAGAAGATGAGGCAAATGCGATGAAAAACGCACAGGATGCAGATGCCGATAAAGCAGAGATCGTAAGGATCATGGATGCTGCGAAGTTGCAGGCTGTTAAAATAAAGCAAGAGGCGATGGATAGTGCGAAGCAGGCTGCCGCCAGAGAAATAGCCGAGAAAAAAGCCGCGATGGAGGAGGATTTTGATCAATTCTTAGGCGGTTTGGATGAGCAAAAGCGCAACCTAAAAAATGATTTGCAAGCCAAAATTCCGGAATTTAAAAATGCCCTAAGCACTGCCGTGGCTAAAGTATGAGGTTTTTAGTATGAAAAAATATCTATTTTTATTTATCATTCCGGCGTTTGTTTTAGCAAACGGTGGGCACGATGGAGTCAAAGACTACGACGTGCTGTGGCGAAGCATAAATTTCATTTTGTTTTTCGGAATTTTGTTTTATCTTTTAAAAGGTCCCGCAAAAGCAGCATATCAAGGTAGAATCAACGGCATCGCATCTAGACTTGAGGCTAATCAAAAAATTTTAAAAGAGTCTGCAGCTCGCAAAGAGCAAGCTAAAAAAGATCTGCAAGATGCCAAGGTTCAAGGCGCAGCTTTAATCGAAACCGCTAAAAAAGAGATCGTGTTCGCCGCCGAAAAGATAAAAAATGCGACCGAGCAAGAGATTGCGAATTTGCAAAAATCTTTCGATGAGCAGAAAAGCTTTGAGGCGCGCAAGATCAAAAAAGAGGTCGTAAGCGAGATACTGGATGATGTTTTTGCATCGGACGACATTAAATTCGGTCAAGACAAACTGGTTAAAATCGTAGAGAAAAAGGTCGGATGATGATAAATAACACCTCAAAAAGATATGTAAACGCCCTGATACTGAGCTATAAAAAAGATGAACTATGCTCTGTTTTGCAGACGCTCGAGAGCGCTGCGAGTGCATTTAGAATTCCAAAATTCCAAGATATTGTGAAATCCCCGACGCTAAAAGAGGAATCCAAGGTGGAACTTATCGCGTCATTTATAAAAAATCCAAGCGAAAAAATCGTAAATTTTATTAAACTTTTAGCTAAGAATAGGCGTATTGCACTAATCCCGCAGATAGTCGAGGAACTGCGCAAGAATATTGCGGCGCTGGATAATAAATACTTAGGTAAAATTTATTCCGCTACCGAAATAGACGTCGCGAAAATAAAAGAGCTAGAGACTAAAATTTCAAAGAAATTTAATGCAGATATTACTCTGCAACCCGTTAAAAGCGAGCTTGACGGTATAAAGATAGAGGTCGAGGATTTGGGTTTTGAGATTAGTTTTTCAGTTGATAGATTGAAACAAAAAATGAGCGAATATATTTTAAAAGCAATTTAAAGGAGTAAAGCGTGGGCGCGAAAATTAAGGCAGACGAAATCAGTAGCATAATCAAAGAGCGAATCGAAAATTTCGATCTTAGCGTTGATATCGAAGAAACCGGCAAAGTCGTTTCGGTCGCAGACGGTGTTGCTAATGTTTACGGCTTAAAAAACGTAATGGCTAACGAGATGGTCGAATTCGAAAACGGAGCTCGTGGTATCGCGTTAAATTTAGAGGAGAGCAGTGTCGGCATCGTTATTTTAGGCGATACTAGCGGTATTAACGAAAGTAGTAGCGTTAAAAGACTGGGTAAGCTTTTGCGCGTTCCGGTAGGTGATGCCCTAATAGGTCGCGTGGTAAACGCTCTAGGCGAACCGATCGACGGCAAAGGCGCGATAGAGACCAGCGATACTAGATTTGTCGAAGAAAAGGCCAAAGGCATTATGGCTCGTAAATCCGTTCACGAGCCGCTTCAGACCGGCCTTAAGGCGATCGACGCGCTAGTGCCGATCGGTCGCGGACAGCGCGAGCTCATCATCGGCGACCGCCAAACAGGAAAAACCACCGTTGCTGTTGATACCATCATCAATCAAAAGGGCCAAGACGTCATCTGCATATATGTAGCAATCGGTCAGAAACAATCCACCGTCGCACAAGTCGTTAAAAAGCTTGAAGAATACGGCGCGATGGATTATACGATCGTAGTTGCAGCCGGTGCTAGCGAGGCAGCCGCGCTTCAGTATTTGGCTCCGTATTCGGGCTGCACCATGGGTGAGTATTTCAGAGATAATTCCCGCCACGCGCTTATCATATATGATGATTTAAGCAAGCATGCGGTCGCATATCGCGAGATGTCGCTTATCTTGCGCCGTCCGCCAGGACGTGAGGCGTATCCTGGCGACGTATTTTATCTACACTCCCGTTTGCTTGAGCGTGCTAGTAAGCTAAGCGACGCACTCGGCGCAGGCAGCCTAACGGCACTTCCTATTATCGAGACGCAAGCAGGTGATGTTTCGGCATATATCCCTACAAACGTCATCTCTATCACCGACGGTCAAATTTTCCTAGAATCTGGTCTATTTAACTCGGGAATTCGTCCTGCGATCAACGTGGGTCTTTCCGTTAGCCGCGTAGGCGGTTCTGCGCAGATTAAAGCGATCAAAAAGGTATCCGGAACCTTGCGTCTGGATCTTGCTCAATACCGCGAGCTTCAGGCGTTTGCGCAGTTTGCGAGCGACTTGGATGAAAGCAGCCGTAAGCAGCTGGATCGCGGACAAAGAATGGTTGAAATTTTAAAACAGCCTCCTTATTCGCCGCTTCCGGTCGAAAATCAAGTGGTCATCATCTTCGCGGGAAGCCGCGGATTTTTGGACGATATACCTGCAAGCTCGATCGGTAAATTTGAAGCCGAGCTCTATCCGTATATCGAGGCGAAATATCCTGAAATTTTTGAAGAGATCAGAAGCAAAAAAACCCTAGAAAAAGATCTGGAAGAAAATTTAATCAAGGCATTAAATGACTTTAAAGCGACGTTTGCCGCTTAAAAGGGCTAAATTATGGCAAATTTAAAAGATATAAAGCTACAGATCAAGAGCGTTAAAAATACGGAGAAGACCACCAAAGCTATGAAGCTGGTCTCCAACGTCAAGCTCAAAAACACCAAAGAGGCGGCGATGCGCTCGCGAGCTTATGCGGTGAAGATTAACGAGGTCTTAGGTGAAATTTCTGCGCGCGTTAAAAACTACGTAGGTAATAATTCAGGCAACGACGAAAAACTTAGAATTTTTGATACCACTCGAGAGGTAAAGGTGGTTGATCTGCTGTTTATCACCGCAGATAAAGGACTTTGTGGCGGTTTTAATATCAATACCATCAAAAAGATCAAAGCTTTGATCGAGGAGCTTAAGGCTAAAAAGATCAAGGTTCGCCTTCGCGCCGTCGGCAAAAAGGGGATAGAGTATTTTGATTTTCAAGGCATTGAGCTTTTGGAGCGATATATCGGCGTGAGCTCATCTCCATCGTCCGAGAAAGCTAACGAAATCGTCCAAGCCGCGGTTAAGGATTTTAATGAAGGTAAAACTGACGAAGTTATACTTATCCATAACGGCTATTTGAATATGATTACCCAAGAGATGCGGGTAAATACGTTGGTGCCAATCGGTGAGCCTGCGATTAGTGAGGATGCTTTAAAAACATCTACATTGGAAGTAGAGGTTGAAAGTCCTGAGGATGAAGAAACATTGATGTTAAATTTAATCCAGAGCTATCTTAGCTACAGCATGTATTACGCGCTGATCGACTCTTTGGCCGCGGAGCACTGCTCGAGAATGAACGCTATGGAGAATGCGACAAATAACGCCAAAGAACGCGTATCGCAGTTAAATTTAGCATACAACAAAGCCAGACAAGGCTCTATCACGACTGAGCTTATCGAGATCATAAGCGGCGTCGAATCAATGAAATGAAAGGAAAACGGATGAAAGGAATAATTTCTCAGGTAATGGGTCCCGTGGTCGATGTCGATTTCAAGGACTACTTGCCGAAGATTAATGAAGCTATCGAGGTTAAATTTGATGTCGAAGGCGCTCATCGCAGGCTGATCCTAGAGGTAGCTGCACACCTTGGAGACAATCGCGTCCGCACGATCGCTATGGATATGAGCGATGGACTGAGGCGAGGACTTGAGGCTACGGCTCTTGGCGCGCCTATTACGGTGCCAGTGGGCGAGAAGGTTTTGGGCAGAATTTTTAATGTCACGGGCGATCTGATCGACGAAGGCGAGGATGAAAAATTTGAAACCCGCTGGTCGATCCACAGAGATCCGCCTAGCTTTGAAAATCAAAGCACGAAGAGTGAAATTTTTGAAACCGGCATTAAGGTAGTCGATCTGCTAGCCCCTTACGCGAAGGGCGGCAAGGTAGGCTTATTCGGCGGTGCTGGCGTCGGCAAGACCGTCATCATCATGGAGTTAATCCACAACGTCGCTTTCAAACATAGCGGCTACTCCGTATTTGCGGGTGTCGGCGAGCGAACGAGAGAGGGAAACGACCTTTATAACGAGATGAAAGAATCGGGCGTTTTGGATAAAGTCGCCTTGACCTACGGTCAGATGAACGAGCCGCCGGGAGCGAGAAATCGTATCGCGCTAACCGGTCTTACGATGGCTGAGTATTTCCGCGACGAGCTAGGGCTTGACGTTTTGATGTTTATCGACAATATCTTCCGCTTCTCGCAGTCGGGTTCGGAGATGTCCGCGCTTTTAGGACGAATTCCATCTGCGGTCGGCTATCAGCCTACGCTTGCTAGCGAAATGGGTAAACTGCAAGAGCGCATTACTTCTACTAAGAAGGGCTCCATTACCTCCGTTCAGGCCGTTTACGTGCCTGCGGACGACCTTACCGATCCGGCTCCGGCGACCGTTTTTGCGCACCTTGATGCGACGACCGTTCTAAACAGAGCGATCGCCGAAAAAGGAATTTATCCTGCCGTCGATCCGCTTGATTCGACCTCAAGAATGCTTGATCCGCAAATTATCGGCGAGGAGCATTACAAGGTCGCTCGCGGCGTCCAGGCAGTGCTTCAAAAATACAAAGATTTGCAAGACATTATCGCGATTTTGGGTATGGACGAGCTTAGCGAAGAGGATAAACTCGTAGTCGAGCGCGCTAGAAAGATCGAGCGCTACCTATCTCAGCCGTTTTTCGTCGCCGAGGTATTTACCGGAAGCCCCGGCAAATATATCTCGCTAGAGGAGACTATCGCCGGATTTAAGGGAATTTTAGAGGGCAAATACGACGATCTGCCGGAAAATGCCTTTTACATGGTAGGAAATATCGACGAGGTAGTGGCAAAAGCTGAAAAGATGAAAGCATAGGAATTTTAAGATGAAAGAATTTTTGCTTTTAGATATCGTTACGCCCGAAGGGATGGTCTTTTCGGGCGAAGTTAAATCCGTCCAGCTTCCAGGTATCACCGGCGAGCTAGGCGTTTTGCCCGGGCATGCGAGCCTACTAACGGGACTTAAAGACAAAAGCGAAGGCGGAGTCGTCGAGATCGTGGATAGAGATGGCAAAAAGCAGCTTGTTTTGGTAAACGATGGATTCTTGGAAGTAGATGAGAAAAAAACTACTATTTTAGCCACCCAAGCCGTAGCTATAGGCGGCGATAGCGAAAATGCAGTCGCAAAGTCTTTGCAGCGAGCCAAAGATCTGCTTGCATCAATCAGCTCGGATACAGCAAATTCTGCGGCGATTATGGCTAGAGTAGACGAATTCGCAAGGCAAAGTTAAGTATGTTAGATCTAATTTTAAGTTATTTTACGAGAAGCACGTTTATTACTATATTCGTGCTTTCTTGGCTATCCATCTATTTTATCGTTACTTTTACGATCTTGATTTCCAGATACGTGGGTCTTAGCGCATGGCAGCATCGCGAAACTAAAGCGCTAGAATCCCTTTTAATGGGCGGCAGGATTTCACTTTCCGGCTCCATTTTCCAAAAGATAAACACCGAGAAAATTTCAAAAGAGGCTCTCGCTATTTATAAGGGCAAGGCGGAGCGAGACTCCACCAGCGGACTTACATGGCTATCCATCATCGCTTCTACCTCGCCTTTTATCGGGTTGTTCGGTACGGTCGTTAGTATCCTAGATACCTTTTCGAAGCTTGGCGGTGGAAATTCCGGTATCGAGACCATCGCTCCCGCGATCAGCGAGGCGCTAGTCGCCACCGGATGCGGAATTTTCGTAGCGATCCCAGCATATACTTTTAGTCTACTTATCAAACGCAAAGCCTACGAAGTGATGAGCATCATCAGCCGTACGGCGGATATTTTGCTATTTAAAGCAAACACCGGAAAAGCTATTTAATGTATAATTTCGACGAAAATCCAGAGTTAAATATCACTCCGCTCGTCGATATTATGCTTGTTTTGCTAGCGATTTTAATGGTCGCGCAAACGGCGATTATCTACGATGAAAAGATCGAACTGCCTAGTGGCTCAAAAGCACAGGTTTCGGAAAATACCGCGGAATTCTTGCTTGTGCGTATCGGCGAAGATCGCAAGGTTTATATCGACAAAAGCTCGATGAGCCTAGCTGAATTCCCAGATAATCTCGTGCTGCTTAAAGGCACCGGCAAGTATAGCTTGGAAAAACCCGTCTATATCCAAGCCGACAAGAGACTCGTTTATGACGATGTAATGTTTGTCTTAAAAAGCTTAAAACAAGCGGGTTTTACAAAAGTCGCACTTCAAACAAATGGCTAATTATTCAAATTTTACGGGGGTTAAATACGATAATTTTAAATCGTTTTTAATCGCCCTTTTTGCCTATCTACTGGTGATTTTTGTTCTTTTATATCAAATTTCAAAGCCGCAGGAAAAATTTAAAAAATATACTGACAATCCCAACGATTATATGGATGTTACTTTTGATTTCGAAATAGATGATAAACTTCCGTCCGCGCCTGAAATCGCTAAAGAAACGAAGCAGGGCGAGTTTGAAAATAAGAATACTAAGGACGTGCCGGAGGATAAAATTAAGACTACGGCGCAAATAGTTCCGTCACCTCCGGTGCAGGCAAAGCCGAAAGAGCCCGAAAAGCCGAAGGAAGAGCCGAAGCCGGAACCTAAAAAGGACGAGCCTAAAGCTGAGCCCAAAAAAGAGGAGCCCAAGCCTGAGCCTAAGTTGGAAGATAAACCTTCCGAAAAAGTAGTAGAGAAAAAAGAGGAAACTAAGCCGGAGCCAAAAAAAGAGGAAAAACCGAGCTTGAGCGATCTTTTTTCGGATACGACTAAGGATAATAAGAAGCTTGAGGAGAGCGCTAAAGCTAGCGACGCCGTTCAGAGTAACAAAAAGTCCGATAAAGAAACCGCCACCTCTAGTGCTAAGGATAAAGCGGCATCTAAAAATGCTGTGGTCAAATCCGATAAGCTTGGCGGCAGGACGCAAAGGACGGGCGAGTATAACGCTTATTACGGCGCTATCGAGAAGAAGCTTCAAGTTCTATGGAGCAGATATGTGGCAACCGCGAAGGACGACGCAAGGATTAAAATAGTCTTTAGCGCAGATGGGCGAGTGGCGGATTATACTATTATAGAGTTGGGGCGAGAGACTGAATTTAACCAGAAGTTGCGAGATTTTTTGGATAATCTATCGACTCAGAGTTTCCCGAAATCTCCCGACGGAGCGTCGCACGAGATTGATACTAGGATGTCCGACGTAATGAAGACAAATTAGAATTTGTAAGGAAAAAAAGTGAAGAGACTTTTTTGTATTTTTGCGTTTTGCTGTATGCTTTTTGCGACGGATTCGGAACAGAATTTTACTTATGAAAGAAATTCCGTTTCGCAAAAATCTGGTAAAATTCAAATTTCAAAGGAGCTAGATGCTTATTTTTCGCAGATGGCGTCGAAATTGCAAGCTCTATGGACGAAGTATCAAGCAGGCATTTCCGATGAGGCTAGAGTCCGCATAGAATTTAGCAACAATGGACGAGTTTTAAATTATCAAATTTTAGAGCTTGGGCGTAGCACAGAATTTAACCAAAAGCTAAGGAAATTTTTAGATGAGCTTCCTAAGCGAAGCTTTCCAAAATCACCGGATAATAAATCTCACACATTTGAAATGGTATTATCCGACGTAGCAAATTAAATTTAAGGAGAAAAGATGAAGAAACTACTTTTGATTCTTGCATTTTGTAGTAGCATTTTCGCGGCAGATGCGACTATGTCTATCGTAAACGAAGGGGTAAATCTCCCTAAAATCGTTGTTCAGGATGCATCGAACCTTGCAAATTCAGAATTTGGCAACAAATTCTTTAAACTTATGGTGGGCGATCTAAAGGTCGGCGCCACTTTCGAGGTCAGCGACGAGTATCTACAAAGTAGCTATGATGCGGGCGCTTCCGACAATCTAGGCTCTAGCGGTGCCGCTCTTATCGTGCGCTACGCGGTAAGTGATAAAAGCTCGCCGATGAGCCTAAAAGCCAAAGTGCTTGAGGCAAACAGCGGCAGGGTGATGTACGAGAAGAGCTTTACGCTATCAAATGCCGAGAAATATCCGTTTTTAGCCCATATGGCGGTATCTGAGATCGTCAAGCAGCTAGGGTACTCAAACGTCGATTGGATGAAGGAGATGATTTTGCTCTCTCGCTACACTTCGACGCGTGAGAGTGAGATCATGGTGGCTGACTATACGCTTACCTACCAGCAGGTGGTGCTTCGCGGCGGATTAAATATCTTCCCTAAATGGGCAAGCGCGGCGCAGAACGAATTTTATTACACCTATTACGTCAATAAAAATACGCCCGCTATCTATAAATTTAATCTATCCAACGGTAGCAAAAGTAAAATTTTTACCGGTCACGGCATGACAATAGCTTCGGATGTAAGTGCCGACGGCAGAAAGCTTCTAATTACCAATGCGCCTAAAGATCAACCCGATATTTATTTGTATGATATAGCCTCGGGCAGCGCTAAGCAAATTACCGATTACGCTGGCATTGATGTAAATGGAAATTTTATCGACGGCGATTCGCGCGTGGCTTTTGTGAGCGATCGTTTAGGTTATCCAAACGTATTTGCCACTAGCATAAACGGCGGTAACGTTCAGCAGCTCGTCTATCACGGCAAAAATAATAACTCCATCAGCACAAATGGCAATTATGTTACTTACTCTAGTCGCGACGGCGGGGGCGGATTTAATATATATTTAATCTCAACTCAAACCGATATGATTCGCCAGTTAACGGCTAGCGGCAAAAATATGTTTCCTAGATTTTCTAGCGATGGCGGCAGCATTATGTTTATCAAGCAAGACGGCAGCGGAAGCTCGGTAGGTATTATCAGAGTTAACGAGAATAAAAGTTTCCAATTTCCGTTAAGAGTGGGTAAAATTCAATCGGTTGATTGGTAAAATATTAAAAAATCTCGTGATATAATGACTTCAATTTTTTTTGAAAGGATAGAAAATGAAACATTTAGTTTTATCTTCGATAGCAGTTGCTGCTCTATTATTGAGCGGTTGTTCTAAAAAGACCCCAGAGGCCGATACTACAAGCACAAGTAATGCAGATAGACTAGCTGCTTTGGCATCTCAGATCCAAAGTGAAGTTGGCACTGTTTATTTCGACTTTGATAAATTTAATATTAGAGCCGATCAACAAGGCACAATCAATAACAATGCAGCTCTATTCAACCAAGCAGGCGCAGAGTCTCTAACCGTTAAAGTTGAGGGTAACTGCGATGAGTGGGGTTCTGATGAGTACAACTATGCTCTTGGTCTAAAGAGAGCTACTGCAGCTAAAGACGCATTGGTTGCTCAAGGCGTAAATGAGAGCAGAATTTCCGTAGTAAGCTACGGCGAAAGCAATATGGTTTGCACAGAGCATTCTAAAGAGTGCGATGCTCAAAACAGACGCGACGAATTCAAAGTTGGATTCTAATTTGAAATTTAAAAATTTCACGGTGGCGGCTCTTTTGGGAGCTGCCACTTTTTTAAATGCAGAAACTTCTGCATTTGATGCTGGCAATATTGATTCAGGCAGCTCTTACGGACTAACTGAAAACGAGCAAGTATTGCGCGATAACCGCAAGCGTATAAGCGAAATGCAAACTAGTGTAGATAATACACGCGAGAGTGTCGAAGGTTTGCGAAGCGTTCTTGAAGGAACAAATTCTAAAATTTCGAACCTGGAAAATAGGGTGGCAGATCTAGAAATTCGCGCTACTGGCAAAAGCCAAGGCAGCAGCGAGCTAGATCAGATGAAACGAGATATCGCTACTATAAAAGCTCAAATCGCAGAGATCAATAAAAAATTAGGCAGCGGCGGCAGCGTAAAAAAAAACGCTGAATTAGACGCAGGCACTGCTCCGGCTCCCGCTAGCACAAAAACAGATTCCGATTTTAAATCAAAAGATCAGGCTTCAGTGTTGAAAGAGGCCGACGCTTTATATTCTAAAAAAGACTATTCCGGCGCAAAAGAGCGCTACACCTATCTAGTATCCAAAAATTACAAGCCGGCGAAGGCAAACTATATGCTGGGCGAAATTTCATATTTTTCCGGCTCATACGCAGAAGCGATAAACTATTATAAAAAGAGCATCTCGCACAACGAGAGCCAAGACTACACCCCAAAACTTCTTTATCATACCGCGATCAGCTTCGATAAGATCGGCGATAAAGACAGCGCAGATAAATTCTACAAAGCGTTAAAGGCTTCATATCCAGACTCCAAAGAAGCTAAAGCTGCGTCCACTAGATAATCTAAATTTAAATACAAACTCAAAATAAAATTCTAAACAGGAGAAAACTATGGCTAACAACCGAGTTATAAAGATGCATTATGAGCTAAAAGACGGCAAAACCGGTGAAATTTTAGAGTCAAATTTAAACTCCGACCCGATCGCCTTTCTTAGCGGTAAAGATCAAATCATCCAAAAGCTGGAAGATGAAATTTTAAATCTACAAGCGGGCGAGAGCAAAACGGTTCGCATAAGCCCGAGCGACGGGGTCGGCGAGTATAGAGAGGATGCCGTGCAGATCCTGCCTAAAGAGCAGTTTGCGGGCATCGATCTGGTCGTCGGTATGGAGCTTTTCGGTCAGGCGGAGGACGGCGCGACTACCCGCGTGAGCGTCAAAGCTATCGGCGAGCAGGATGTCACCATCGACTTTAACCATCCATTCGCGGGCAAAGAGCTGGAATTTAACGTAAAAATCGTCGAGAACCGAGAAGCGACGGCGGACGAAATTCTTACCGGCCAGCCGGAGGGTGCGCACAGCTGCGGCTGCGGACACAGCCATCACGAGGGACACGAGTGCTGCGGCGGACACGGACACGATCACGCAGAGGATCACGAGTGTTGCGGAGGCCATGGGCATGCAGACGGTCATGAATGCTGCGGGGGCCACGATCACGGGAAAGATCACGAGTGCTGCGGCGGGCACCATCACGAACATTAGGATTTTTTATGAAATTTGCTTTTATCTTCCCCGGACAGGGCTGCCAAAGCGTAGGCATGGGCATGGAGTTTTACGAGAGCTCCGATCCTGCGCGCGCGCTTTTGGATGAGGCTTCAGACTTTACGGGCATCGATTTTAAAAATTTACTATTTGAGCCTAACGACAAGCTCGACGTTTCGGAATTTACGCAGCCTGCGATTGCATTAAATTCCATGATGGCGCTTGCGGCGCTACAAGAAAGGCTGGATCAAGAAAAGCTTAGCATCGCTCCGCAGTTTTTACTCGGACACTCACTGGGCGAGTTTAGCGCGCTAAGCGCTGCGGGAGGAATAGAGCCGAAGCAGATGCTAAAGCTAGTAAATATTCGCGGCAGGCTTATGCAGAGCGCCTGCGAGGGCAAAGGTGCCGGAATGATGGTGATCTTGGCTCTTGCCGACGAGGCGGTTGAAAAAATTTGCGCGGATGCGACGAGCGCAGGCAAGCAGGTTTGGGCGGCGAATTATAACTGCGACGGGCAGATCGTAGTCGCTGGCAAAAAAGATGATCTCGCAGCGCTTGAAGGCGAGTTTAAAGCCGCGGGCGCAAAGCGCGCAATGCTACTTAATATGAGCGTCGCGAGCCACTGCCCGATGCTAGGGAGTGCTAGCGACGAGCTTTTGGAATTTTTGCGCCCCGCGTTAAAAGAGAGCTTTGCCCCCGTCGTCGCTAATGCCACAGCGCGCGCATACACGACGAAATCCGAAGCGCTAGAGCTGCTGAAAGCCCAGCTTATTGGCCCTGTGCTTTACAAGCAAAGTATCAAAAATTATGAGGGTGAGGCGGACTGCTTCGTCGAGTTCGGCGCGACGGTTTTAAAAGGGATAAACAAAAAGATCACGCAAAAGCCGACTTTCAGCATCACGGATCTTGCGAGCCTAGACGAGTTTCTAAAATTTGCAAAGGAGAATGGATGAAAGTAGCGATCTTAGGCGCCATGCCCGAAGAGATCGAGCCGCTGCTGTCCGCGCTGCGCGAGCGGGGCGTGAGCGTGGAGGCTGTGGAGCACGCGAATAATAAATTCTACGCCGCTAAGCTTAACGGCCACGATCTCGTGATCGCGTATTCGAAGATCGGCAAGGTAAATTCCGCCCTGACCGCTACGGTTATGATCGAGAGATTCGGCGCGCGCGCGCTCATTTTTACGGGCGTCGCGGGGGCTTTGAAGCGCGGCATTAAGATCGGCGAAATTTTATACGCTACCGCGCTCGTGCAGCACGATCTGGACATCACGGCGTTTGGGCATCCGCACGGATTCGTGCCGGGAAGTAAAATTTCGGTTCAAACCGACGCGAAGCTAAATTCTATCGCGCAAAGCGTCGCCGAGCAGCTAGGCATCACGCTAAAATCGGGCGTCATCGCTAGCGGCGATCAGTTCGTAAGCGGTGAGGAGCGCAAGAGCTGGATCGAGCGGACGTTTGACGCGAGCGCGGTCGAGATGGAGGGAG
Organism: uncultured Campylobacter sp.; assembly: GCF_938031315.1. GTDB lineage: Bacteria > Campylobacterota > Campylobacteria > Campylobacterales > Campylobacteraceae > Campylobacter_B. The sequence goes on along the minus strand of NZ_CALHHT010000117.1, from coordinate 1,253 downwards.
CGAGCGTAGCGCAGGTGTGCGACGCGCTGGGCGTGCCGTTTTGCGTGCTGCGCGCGATAAGCGACGAGGCGGGACACAAAGCCGAGTTCGATTTTGACGAGTTTATGGTAAAAAGCGCGCAAACGAGCGCAAATTTCGTCCTAAAAATGATCGAAAGGTTATGATAAACCTCTCCAAAAAGCTACTTCGCCGCGTCGGACAAACTAACGCCAAATACAAGATGTTTGAGCGCGGCGATAAAATTTTACTAGCTCTTAGCGGCGGCAAGGACAGCATGAGCCTGGCGCACGTGCTGAAGTATTTCCAAAGCGTAAGCCCGCTAGATTGGGAGTTTCGAGCCGTCACCGTTACTTACGGTATCGGCGAGGATCTGCGCGAGATAAGCGCGCATTTTAAAGAGCACGAGATCCCCTACGAGATAATCGATACTAAAATTTTTGAATTCGGCAAGGAAAAGATCCGCGCAAACACCACGTTTTGCAGCTTTTGCTCGCGTATGAGGCGCGGATACATCTACTCCTACGCGCTCGAACACGGCTTTAATAAGATCGCCATCGCCCACCACCTCGATGACGCCGCGGAGAGCTTTTTTATGAATTTCACCTTCAACGGCGCGCTTCGCACTCTCGCTCCGCGCTATGTCGCCGAAAACGGGCTTGTGATCATCCGTCCGTTCATTCTTGTGCGCGAGCGCCAAATCGCCGCCTGCGCCAGAGATAACGAGCTTCCGATCATGCGCGAGGAGGATGTCTGTCCCGCGAGGCAATACGGCGGCAAGGAACCCACCGCGCGCGCCGCTACGAAAGAGCTTCTGGCGCAGTATGAAAAAGCTCATCCGAGGTTTTTTATCAGCCTGCAAGCCGCCTTTGCCAACATCCACGAAGATACTTTTTTCGAGCCTAAATTTTAAAATTTTAAGCGGTCTGTACTCCTCCGCTCAAGCGAATTCAAAGCGCGCAGTTCTTGCGATAACATGAGTTTCGTACGCCTAGTTCGATTTTTCGGCTTGAATGAGCCTGACACACGCAAGAGCAGTTGTCTCCCTGTGCTCGAACGAACCGCGAGCCGCAGCGCGAGCGTTGGATCACTGCGTTTAAGCTGCAGCACGAGCGATTGCGCTCCTGCGTCCGAAGCTGTGCACGAGCCACAGCGAATAGCTATCCTCCTACGTCCGACTGCGCGCTAGAGTGGCGTACTTCTGCGTCCGAAGCTGTGCGCACGAACTGCGCGAACAGTTACCCCCCCCCATTCCG
>NZ_CALHHT010000116.1 GCF_938031315.1 uncultured Campylobacter sp. | reverse complement strand
CCTCGGGCAGTCTTTCTTTGCGAAGCGCGAGATCCTCGCGGGTGCGTTTTAAAATTTCATCCAAAATCATCGCTACTGCTTTGGTGTCTGGATTTTAGAGCCGGCAGGCTCTTTCGACGTAGAATTTTGCTCTGGCATAAAATCCTGCCTCGATACGGAATTTTGTCTTGACGAGACAGAATTCTGCGTGGCGGAATTTATAGGCGTCGCAAAATTTTCAGACGCCGCAGAATTTGGTGTCTGGTTTTGAACCGCGGAATTTGCAGACCCAGCAGAATTTTGCGAAGCGGAGTCTTTTGGCGTTAAATTCTGCGTTGTGGTGGGACTTGGACGTGCGGAATCTAGCGCAGAGCTTTCGGGCGCCGTAGATTTTATGGAATTAGGCGAAGGGATTTTTATTGCCGGGCTTTGCGGCGCCTGATCTTTCGGCGTGGAGCCTTTTATCGTAGCGGGGTCTTGCGATATGGAATTCTGCGGCGCTACGCCTGTGCCCGCGGCGCACGCATCGATCGCCTCTAAATGCTCTTTGCCTTCGGGGGAATTAAAAAATTCTGCGTCTTTGATCTTAGCCATTTCATTTTTAGCCTTGTCGCACTCGCCAAGCTTGTAGTATCCCCAAGCAAGCGAGTCCAGATAATACGGTGAGTCGGGGTCTTTTTGTAGAGCGCGGCGGACGAGCTCGATGCCCTTGCGAACGTCCAAATCGTGATCTATTAAAATGTATCCGTAGTAGTTTAGATGCACGGGGTCTTTAAGCTGCGGCGCAATATTTTCAAATTTTGCCACTACGCTAGATAGGGTCTTGGCATCCACGTTTTTGCCCGCACTTTCATATTCATAGATCGCCTCGATCGCCAAAAAGTCGTAATTTTTGGTCTTCATAAACTCATCGCGTGCCATTTTAATCGCGGTTTTATAGTCTTTCTTATGCGCGTAGGCATCGATTAGAAGCTCGCGCTTGTAGTCGTATTTCTTCAAAAGCTCGATTATTTTATCAAAGTCGTTTGAGTAGTAATAAATCGCTATCATATCGTCCAAGAATTTATTATCCCCTTTGGCTTCATACAGCGCTTCATCGATCTTAGCGACATCCAAATAGCGTTTATTCGCGCGATACACATCAGCTAGCAGCTCGCACGCCATACCCTGGGCGCAGCCGTAGATGCGCCTGTGCGTCTCGATGATGCGGATCGCTCCGTCCGAATCATCGAGTTTATTTAGCAACACGTCGCATAATCTGATGAGATTTTCGTCAGTTTTGTCTAGCTCATAGGCTTTTTCAAAGTAGGTTTTGGCTAAAGTAAAATTCTCCATCGCATAATATGTCGCCGCTAAGATCGCGTAACTACGCGAAACGGGATCTACGGTGACTAGCTTAAGAGCAGCAGTATTGGCATTTAGATTATCTTTAATGCCTAAGTAGTAGCCGATTTTTACTCGCAGATACTCGGAGTCTGAGTTTAGGCTTTTTTCGCCGAGCTTTAAATAGCGCGCCGTATTTTTACGATCTTTGATCGCAAAAGCAGTCTTTAGCGCTTCTAGCAGATAAACGGACGAGCCTGTTTTATTGTATGCCTTTTCGTATAAAAACATCGATGCGACGGGATCTTTATGCAGTAGCTCCAAAGCTGTAAGCAAATCGAAATTTAGCTCGGCGTCTTCTTGCGCTCGCATCGCGTGATTTAACTTTTCTTTGGTTATACTTTTAGCGCTTACGCCGCGATTTATCAAGCTCTTTTTAATTGCATCTTTTGCACCGTTTTTTGTGCCAATGCTGGAATTCCGATCAGACGCCTTTTTATCCGTAACGGACTGCTTCGCTGCTGCAGCATTCGTCCTACCCTCCGCACTTAGATACTGCGGCGCTAAAATCATCGCCGCGATTAAAATTCCACTTAAAACCTTACCCCGATACATTCTTCCTCCAATTCTTTAGTATGCGTTTTAAAATATTCCCAAAACGGAAAGCTACGGCACTGCTTCGGACGCAGCTCGTAAATCCCGCAGTTGCGCTGCGCTTCGTCAAAAAACACGCACGCTAAGCCGCCTTCAAAGGGCTTTTCTTTTACGCTAAATTTAGCGCCTATTTTTTGTAAATAAATTTCTTTAAGCCTTGCGGGCGAAATTTTAAATTTTGCCGCTAGCGCTGCAATCTCGCTCTCATCTATCCAGATGTAGCCGCTCTCTCCCGTGCAGCACTTACCGCCGCAGCGCTCGCAC
>NZ_CALHHT010000115.1 GCF_938031315.1 uncultured Campylobacter sp. | reverse complement strand
ATTTAGAAAATTCTTCATTTTAAAATTTCGAGCTACCCGCTTAAAGCAGTTCTATAAACGCTTCTAGACGCGTTCGAATTTGCCCGACGTCCTGTTTGGAGTAGTCGGTCTCCAAGCTCATATAGTTCGCTCCGGCTTCGCGGCTTGCCTCTTTGATGCGATTTGTCTCGATCGCGTAGGTGTGACAGCCGCTTAACACGACGTCAACGACGCCGTGGGCTTGATACTCGTGGATAAATTCCTTTATAATATCGCCTCTGGCGTCGTTTTGATACATCACCGAACAGGGGATTTTGAGATAGCGCTCGGCGATATTTGCAACCAAATCGCCCTTAGTTTGTACTTGGTTTTGATAGCCCTTGGTGCCGGAGCAGTTTTCAAAGGCTACCACGTCCGCGCCCAGCTCCTCTATCTGCTTGATAACCTTTTCATACACGCCTCCGCTTGGACAGCCGGTGATGATGATCCGCTTTTTGCGAGTTTTCGGCGGCGTCATCTCCTTTGCGGCGGCTATGTAAGCGCGTATCATTTTAAGCTTTTCGCGTTTGTCGTATATGAAGTCGCTCGCAAATGAAATTTGATGAATTTCGCTGCCCGCTACCGGCATCGGATTTAGTTTGCCAAGCTCTAAAAGCTCCAACATCACATCGCGCTCTTCGTTGTAAATTTGCACCGCATCGAGCAGTGCTTCATCCGTGATTTTCGTATTAAATTTTTGCTCCAAAACTTTGCGAAATTTCCTAAGCTCATCGGTGAAAAGCTCCAAGCTCTTGCCACCGGTCATATTCGGCAGTTGCAACACGTGGACGTCCTTGTGCTTTGCCAGCAGCTCATACATCTTTTTCTTGCCGTCGCAGGTCGTTTCGCCTATGACGAGATCGCTGGCGTTCATATAGGGGCATTTTTTAGTAACTGCGTAGCCGTAGCTTGCTTTAATTAGCGGGCAAAGATTACGCGGAAGCTCCGCGTGAGCGGCGTCTATCGGGCTCTCGTCATAGGCACAAAGCCCAACCGGCACGGCGCCCGCGGCGTAAATGAGCTCCTTTGGCGAATAGGTGCAAAACATTCCCACTACGTGTTTGCCTTGCTCTTTTAGATCGTGCAGAGCCATTGCGTTGCGCTTTTTAAGCGCGTCAAAATCCATCTTCATCTCGTCTCCTTTGAAATTTCATTTGCTTTGCGTGCGCCGATAAGCGAAGCGCCCATCGCGCCGCAGTAGATTGCGTTTTCGTGAGTAAAAATCTCAGCCCCCAGATGCTCGCCTAGAAGCTGTTTAAATAGCGGCACGTTGCTAAGCCCGCCGCTTAAAAAGTAAATTTGATTTTCCAGCCGTTTGATGAGAGCGGCGACCTTGTGCGCGGAGGAATCCACGATAGCGTAGGCGATTTCGCTAGTTTCAGCTCCGTTTGCGCTTAGCGAGACGATCTCGCTTTCTGCAAAAACGGTGCACGTCGAGCTAATTTTAATCGAGGGATTTTTTCGAGCGGTCTTGTAAATTTCGCTAAGTTCAAGCCCCAAGCGACCCGCGCTGATCTCTAAAAATTTGCCCGTGCCCGCCGAGCATTTGTCGTTCATGATAAAATCCGCTGGTTTGCCGTTTTCTATTTTGATCGCTTTGGTGTCTTGCCCGCCCACAT
>NZ_CALHHT010000114.1 GCF_938031315.1 uncultured Campylobacter sp. | reverse complement strand
TTCTCACAAAATTTTAAAAAGCGCGGTTTTGCTGGCGGCATTGGGGTCTTTCGCAACTTGCGGTGCCGAGACGCAGCAACCTAACGGCTACGCCATAAGCGGCGCGGCGCTATCAGCAATAGAGGAGGACAATAGAGCGAAAGAAAATTATCTGGTCATTGATGTCAGAAGTACGGAGGAATACGCCACAGGACACATAAAACACGCGATCAACATCCCGCTTGGAGAGCTTGAAAGCAGGCTGGATGAGATAAACGCCTACAAGGATAAAAACGTCGTGCTTTATTGCAATACGGGCAACCGCAGTGGAAAGGCACTTGATCTGCTTAAGCAAAAGGGCTTTAGTATGCTTATGAATGCGCCTGGCGTGAAGCAGTACGACTACGAGCTGTATAAGGTCGGCAGCATAAACGCGGAGGGGTTTTTAAAAATAGCAAATGAGCCGAACGTGCTGATCATCGACGCTAGGCAGAAGCAAGACTACGACGCGGGGCATATGAAGGGTGCGATAAATATTCCTGATGGCGAGCCTTTAGAAAACTACAAGGACGTGCTTGATGCCAACAAAGACAAAAAGATGATCACGCACTGCTACAGCGGCAACCGCAGCGCCAAGCTCGCCAAAGCCCTAAACGAGCGAGGATATGACGTCACAAATCTACTCGACGGCACGAAAGAGTATAATTACGAGCTGGTGAAATAAATCGAGATTGGCTCTTGGGGTAAAATTTTACGATTGCTTTTTGCATTTGCCAGGTCTTTGTAATATGCAGCTTCGCGGCGCCGATAAGACAGGTAGGCTAAATTTGAAATTATTTGCTCCGCCTGCTCATTTGGCGCCTACTTTGCATAAAATTTGCCTTTGATACAAAGTGAAATTTTGGCTCCCCCATACCGAGGCGGCAATAGCGCTTGGGAGTTTAACTCCTTTTAGAGGAATTTTTAAAATTTAAATCATAAAATTGTAGCTACGGAGCAGGTATTTGGAGCTGAAAAAATAGAAATTTACAAGCTAGCGCGGGCTTTGTGAGACGCAAAATTGAAACGGACTCTATAAAAGTTGCGTAAATTTTAAATGCAGCCGAATCGCTTAAAATTTTACTTCCGAAAATGGAATTTCGCGCTAGCGGTGCGTGCGTTTTAAATAGCCTCACAAATCCCGATAAAATTTGCGCTTTAGGAGAGGCAAGCAAAATCAAGACCGAATTCTAAAAGCAAATTAAGCCCGCAACGTATTTTTTAACTCCGTCATTACAATGAATCGAATTTTACGCGGGAATCAAACGCACGAATTAAATTCTGCACGAAATTTTATTCAACTAAGAATTCCTTCTTATCAATCGTGCCGTGATAAAAAATCCCGAGCGTATCATCAAAGGTCTTATCCAAAAATCCGTCTTTTTTTAGTCCCGCTAAAGATGTATTGATTAGCTCTAGCAGCGCATTATTGCCCTTCTGCACGGCGATTGCGTTGTAAGTTTGCTTACCTAGACCATCCAAAGCAACCTGCGTTTTATTATCGATGATTGCGTATGCGTACAGGATTAGGTTATCATCGACATGCACGGCGTTTTTCACCCTCTTGAAAGCGCGGTAGCATTTAGCCGAGCTGGCGCAAAAGTTTAAATTCTTTCTGAAGCCCGCTTTGCGTAAGAAATTGTGAATAGGAGAGTGTTTGATGACGAAAATCCTCTTTTTGCGAAGTTGATCGAAGCTCGTGACATTTTCGTCTTTTTTGGCTAGCACACCTACCTGCACCTTAAAATAAGGCTCCGAAAAATCTACTTTTTTCGCTCGCGTGGGCGTAGGAGTAAAGGTCGCAATCACCATATCCGCTTCATTGCGCTGTAAAGCGCTAATGCGTCTTGAAGCCGTGATCGGGATAAATTTTACCTTGCCAGGATTATCGCCGAAAATCTCCTTACTGAGCTTCTCGCCAAGAGCAATCTCAAATCCCCTATATTTGCCGTCTACGAGCGCACTAAACGGCGGCTGATCGTTATATACACCTATGCGAACGAGCCTATCTTTTTTGATCTGATCCAAAGAATTTGCAGATAGAAAACCAAGTAGTAGAGCCGCCAAAACAAATACTTTCATTTGCTCCCCTTTTAGTTGAAATAAGGCGCAATTATAATAAAAAGAAATTATAGCCAGCTAAAATTCTGCGATTTATGGCGCATTTTCATCTAAATTTATGAAAAGATGAAATTCGCGGAGAAATTCTATGTTCAATTTACAAACGAAATCTCATAAAAAAACTTACACGAGCGAAAAAGCTTTTAATTAAATTTATAAACAAAATTTTACGGATGTATTTCACGTTAGAAAACCTTAGCGAAATTTACGATATTCTTAAAAGTAAACGGCGAAATTCTACGCAG
>NZ_CALHHT010000113.1 GCF_938031315.1 uncultured Campylobacter sp. | reverse complement strand
AGAAACGATCGACGATAGCCTCTGGGCGGAGGAGATCGCACTTTTGCGCAGTATGCAAGGACGCCGCAAAGCCTAATCGGGCGCCTTTTGCGCCACGTAGAATTTATCTCATTTCGCTTCGAAGTGGTGCCTAGAGATAAGAGCCTTATGCCGTGCAAATTTAACATCGTGGGATTTATCGCTTAAATTTTAACAAGCAAAAATAATGAGGAACTTCGCGCTAAAAATTCTGCGCCGTAAAAAGTCGCGAAATTCTACGACGAAAACACAGCACCAGAGCAAAAGAGCAGAATTTTTATAGAAAAACGCAGCGTCGCGGCAGAAATGAAAAATTTTACGCTGCGTAATTAAAATTTTCAAGCAAGATTTTTAAAGCGATGCGGCGGCAAATTTTAAAATTCTATCGCTACGGTATTTCAAAGCTCAGCGCCAGATTCGAAGCTCTAGGAATTTTAAATTTCTAAATTCCACATCAAAAAATTCGCGCGAAGCTTTATACGCGCGACTGCGTAAATTCCAATCTTGCAATTCTACTTTCGTCCGATCCGTGCAGAGGCGAAGCGCATAAGATTTCATAAATTCTAACTTAAAATTTTGCTGCGTGCCAATCTATGCTTTTTGGCACGTATTTTATTTATGACAAATTTGCGTCTTTTTTTCGCGCTTTGCTTGCTCTAAAATCTATGCAGGATAGTATAAATTTAGCTAAATTCTGCCGCATATCGCCCGATTAATTTAAAATTTTATCGTTGAGCTTAGTAGCCTACCGCCACGATTTAAATTTAAACGCGGCGGATTTTAAGCCGCAGCCGGCGCGTATCGTATCAGCCGCAACTCGGCGCGCTATTTTAGTAGCTCATACATATCGCAGGATTTTTGCCAAGTATCCTTCAATTCCGTCATATTGGGAAGGTCAAGATAAGAGCTATTTTTGCCTGAATCACAAGCTTTCTTGTAATACTGCGCAGCTTTACTTTTATCTTTTTCGACGTAATGGTTAAAAACCGCAAAATTGTAGCAATTCAGTAATTCGCCTGCTACGTCGCAACCTTTTTTATAATAAACCGCCGCTCTTATGAAATCTATTTTTATGCCGTCTCCTTTACGGTACATATCTGCCAATATACCGCATGATAGTCCATTTCCTCTGTCGCAAGCTTTGTCATAATAAATTACCGCTTTTGATATATCTTTTTCGACTCCGTCTCCGTCCTTATACATGGCCCCTAATAATGCGCAATCAAGAGCGTCTCCAGAGTCACATTTTTTTTCAAAATACTCGACGGCTTTTTTTGGATCTTCTTGCATCATTACGCCCGAGACTCCGAGACAACCGAGCTTATTTCCGCCGTTACAAGCTTTTTCAAATAGTTTTAGCTTTTTTGCGTTATCCTTACATTGCAATCCTGCCTCGGCGCAAGACTCCATATTGCCGTCATTGCACTCATTTTCGAACTTTTCATACTCGGACGTGCCGAACGCAAAGCAAGCGGCGA
>NZ_CALHHT010000112.1 GCF_938031315.1 uncultured Campylobacter sp. | reverse complement strand
AGCGGCGATTATATATTAAAGTATTTTAGCGGGCTCTTAAAATTTTGCAGAGCTAAAATTTTGATCGCCTGCTAAATTTAGCGGCACCGTCTTCAAAAACCGTACCGCTTTAAAATTTAAAACATCGTTTCTAAATTTTTAAATGCCGCTCTTAAATTTAAACATCGCGGTGAAATTTTAAAATTTCACCGCAAGCTTTGGGCGATTTCAAATTTAACATCCCGAGTTCGGCTGCACCCGCGTTTCGTTGCCGATGTGGATCAGTTTGGCCTTGCCGCGTCTAAATCTACACGGCGGATCGGCTTGCACCGATGAGTACTCCTTACCTTTAAATTTATAGATGATGTTGGAGCCTTGCACCGTTTTTTGAGAGTTTTCGATCGCGTCTCCGGCGACTGCGCCCACCGCTGCGCCGCCTATGAGTCCTACGGTTTCGGCTAAGCGCTTGCTGCTGCTATGTTTGCCCAGCTTATGCCCGATGATAGCGCCCGTGGTTCCGCCTGCAACGCCGCCTAAAATTTTACCCGTATTGCCCTCGGAGCGCTCTACGTTTATTTTGGCGGGCAGGACATCGACGATCTCGATCCGATCGCTCTGCCTCATGCGGTTCGTCTCGCTCGCGTCATAAACATCTCCACCATATCGATCCTGCGGGGCCGCGCAACCACAAAGTGCGATCGCTGCGATCAAACATAATGTGAAATTTCGCATAATATCCTCCTTAAAATGGATTTACCGCTATTATACAGCGTGAGATTATACCGACGGTTATCGCGCGGCGGTATTATCAAAATGATATGATAATTCAAAATTTTACGAAATTAAATAAAATTAAATATCAAAGTAAAACACCCTTGAAATCGTATCTTATAAAGCAAAATATACAAAAACCATCTGTTTAACTTAAAGATAAAATTAGCTATTTTTACTAAAAAATATTTAAGAATTTCAATTTACCTAAAGAATTGATAATATATAATCTCTAAAATCAATCAAAATTCTGTTTTGGCTCCGCCATTCAACGAAATTTCAAGGAAGTACAATGAGCGAATCAAATTTTAACAGACGCGATTTCTTAAAATCGGCCTGTATAAGCGTCGGCGCGCTTAGCCTTAGCGGCTGCGTAGATACCGACAAGGCTAAAAGCGGAGGCGGCGGCAACGAAGGCGGCCTTCCTAGTGTGGACGTACTCGTTATCGGCTCGGGAGGCGCGGGTTTGCGTGCAGCCGTAGCGGTAAGAAAGAGTAATCCAAATCTCAGCGTAGTCGTAGCTACGAAGATGATGCCTTCGCGCAACGCCACCTGTATGGCGGAAGGCGGTATCAACGGCGTTACGAGTTTCAGTGGCGGCGATTCATACAAGCTTCACGCCTACGACACCGTAAAGGGCGGCGCATATCTCGTAGATCAGGACGCCGCGATTAAATTTTGCGAGCTTGCGGGCCCTACGATTGCCGAGATGGATTACATCGGCACGCTATTTTCCAGAAACGCTAGCGGCGGCGTGGACGGCAAAGAAAGCGGCGTTCCCGGCGGCGTAGCGCAGCGCTTCATGGGTGGTGCGTCTAAAAAACGATGCAACTACTCCGCCGATAAGACGGGTCATATCTTGATGCACGCCTGTTTTGACGATGCGGTCAGCAACGGCGTGAAATTTTTAATCGATCACGAGTTGCTTGAGATCAGCGCGCCTGACGGCAGATGCGAGGGCGTCGTGCTTCGAAATATCCAAACCGGCGATTTTTATCCAGTGCTTTGCAAAGCCTTGGTAATCGCAACGGGCGGATATACGAGGATGTTTTACAACCGCACCTCGGTACCTTATATCGCTACCGGCGACGGTATCGCGGCTGCACTGCGTGCGGGGCTTGGATTTAGCGATCCGGAGATGGTGCAGTTTCATCCGACCGGTATCAAAAGCGGCGGCGCGCTCATTACCGAAGCTGCGCGCGGCGAGGGCGGATATCTGCTCAATAACAAAGGCGAGCGCTTTATGAAAAACTACCACGAAAAGATGGAGCTTGCGCCGCGCGATGTAGTAGCTCGCGCGATCGAAACCGAGATTCGCGAGGGTAGGGGCTACGGCGAGGGGCTAGGCGCATACGTGCTGCTTGACGTAAGACACCTCGGAAAAGATAAAATTTTAAAAGCCCTTCCTAAGATAAGACACACAGCCATTTTGTTTGAGGGTATCGATCTAATCGAGGAGCCGATCCCGATTCGTCCGACGGCGCACTATTCTATGGGCGGCATAGAAGTGTCTAAATTCGACGATATGAGTACTAAAATTTCGGGGCTTTACACTGCGGGCGAAGCGTCTTGTATTTCGATCCACGGCGCAAACCGCTTGGGCGGAAATTCTTTAACCGACGCCGTCGTAACGGGCAAGCTCGCAGGACTCGGCGCAGCGGATTATGCCGCGAAGCAGGAGAGATTCGGCTCGGGTAAAAGAGCGAGCGAGCTGGCGCAAAAATGGCAGGCTAAATTTAAGCAGATCGCAAACGGCTCGGGCAAGGCAGGCGAGATGTATGAGTTGCGCGAAGAGCTAGGCGCGCAGCTTTGGGACAATATGGGTATCTTTAGAACCGGCGAAAAGCTTGATCTGCTTTCGCAAAATTTAGAGGGTATCAAAGCGCGCTACGACGAGCTACGCGTCGCGGATGCAAATCCGGTTATGAATACCGCATTTACCGACTACGTCGAGCTTGGAAATTTAATCCTGCTTGCGCGCTGTGCGTGTTTGGCTGCGCAAAAGAGGCTGGAAAGCCGCGGCGCGCATACCAGAGAGGACTATCCGAAGCGCGACGATAAAAATTTCTTAAAGCACAGTATCGTGACGATGAACGACGCAGGCGAGCTAAGCTTGGGCTACAAAGAGGTCGTCGTTACGGAATTCTCTCTTGACGGAAGGAAACCTCAATGAAATTTATCATAGACCGCTTCGACGGAAGCAAAAATTATAAGCAAGCCTATGAGCTTAATTTAGAGCAGATAAAAGGAAAGACTCTGCTTGGAGTTTTGCAGTTTATAAAGCAAAATTTAGACATCACTTTAAATTTTACCGCAGCGTGCCGTATGGCGATATGTGGAGCCTGTGCCGTAAGGGTAAACGGGCACTCATATCTTGCCTGTGATACCAAGATGGAGGCTCTGCTTGCGGAGTATGAAAACCCTGATAGTTTTACGATCTCTCCTCTGAATAATTTCCGAGTTATTTCAGATTTAGTCGTGGATTGGGAGCCTAGTATTGAAAATTTAAGAAAGATCAAACCTACTATTACCCCTAAGAAAGAATTTAGCGCAGAGAAGGGCTGTAAGCAAAGCCCTGAGCAGATGGAGCGTATCAAAAAGCAGTGGGATTGTATCCTTTGTGGCTGTTGCGCTAGCGAATGCAATAAGCTTGAAGCTGACGCGAGCGATTATATGCAGCCCTTTGTTTTCACCCATGCAAACCGCGCAGCATTTGATTCAAGAAGCAAGGACGCTATGCCTCATCTAAAGCCTGCGGTTCTAAACGGATTATGGCTATGCGTGCACTGCCAAGAGTGCGCCGATCGCTGCCCTAAAGGCATAAGCGCTCAAAGCGACATCACCGCACTTCGTGCCTTAGCGATGAAAAAAGGACTTACCGCAGGAAGCGGTCCAGCTCACGCGGAGGCATTCCTGTTAGACATCGTAGAGGGAAGCGGAAGATTAAACGAGATCAAACTTGCTTTAAGAAGCGAAGGCGTATTTGCAAATATGGGCAAGATGGACGTAGCGGCAAATTTAATGGCTGCGGGCAAGATGAATCCTTTGCACGTATTCGGAGGCGAGGAAATCGAGGGACATGCAGGACTCGTTAAGATGATAGAGGCCGCACGCAAAGCTCAAGCTAGCGGCGAGATAGAATAAGGAGGAGAGGATGAATAACGAATTTGCATTTTTCCCGGGTTGCGTTTTAAGTCAAGCCGCAAAGGAATCTAAAATTTCACTTGAAGCGATCGCTCCGGTGTTGGGTATTAAACTTCACGAGATAAAAGGCTGGAGCTGCTGCGGGGCTAGTCAAGCTCAATGCGTAGATCCTATGGCGAGCTTAGTGGCTAATGCCAGAAACATCGCGCTAGCCGAGGGTATGAATATGCCTCTGCTAACTACCTGCTCCACCTGTATGCTAACTCTAACTAAAGCAAAGCTAGCGTTGGATAAGGGTGCTAAAAGCTATATCAATACCTTTTTAAAAGAGGGCGGTATGCAGTATCAGGGAAGTACCGAGATAACGAGCCTGCTTTGGGTACTATATCAAAATTTAGACACTCTAAAAGCTAAGGTCACGAGACCGCTAACAAATTTAAAAGTAGCTCTATTTTACGGCTGCCATTCATTAAGACCGGAGCGCGAGCTTAAAAAGGAAAGTTCGACCAATCCGAAAAGCTTTGAAGCGGTAGTTAGCGCACTTGGTGCTCAGATCGTGCCTTTTGAAAAACGCCTTGATTGCTGCGGCTTTCACGCTAGCTATCCTGCGGTAAAGTCGGTTCAAAAGATGTCAAGCGAGATCGTAAATAATGCGGGCGAAAACGGAGCGGACGTAGTAGTAACCCCTTGTCCGCTATGCCAGATGCAGCTAGATATCTATCAGGAGCGATACCAAGAAGCGATGAACTCCAAAGCAAGAAAGCCGATCATCCACTTATCTCAGCTGGTAGGCCTTGCTCTTGGGCTAAGCAACGAACAGCTTGGACTAAACATCAATATCCAAGATGCAACGAGATTGGTAAGCTAGTTTTTGAGAAATTTTTAGAATTTTCTAAAATTTATGGATGATTTTACAAAAATACTTCGCTGCGGCGCACACATAGTGCCCTTGCGAGTATTTCACAAAATCATCCGACCTACGCCTGCTTTATATCCTAAAATACTTTTCGTCGCTACAAAATTCTTGTATAAAATTTCATTGCTTCGTAAATTTTAATGTTTCATAAAATTTAATGCTTTCTCCGCCATAATTTAACGTTTCGCCCGCCGAGCAAATTTTAAGCTGTCTTTTATTTTTAAATTTAAAACCTACTAGACGATGAATAAATATAAAATTTTAATTAAATCTAACAAAATTTAAGGTGCATAAATTCTAAATTTTGATAGAATGCCATTTAAAAATATCCTAAATTTCAGGAGGACATTATGGTTGATTTGGCTCAAATTTCGGCTAGACTTGATGCCGTTGAGCGTTTGCCGCGAATAAAAGCGGATGAAAGCATACAAGAAAGGCTTAATAGCAAGGGTTTTTCGCGCCGCGATTTTATGAAATGGAGCGGAGCGATGACCGCGATGCTCGGGCTTCCGGCCGCATTTGCGCCGAGCGTGGCGCGAGCGGCGGAGCTTGCGGATCGCTTGCCTGTGATCTGGCTTCATATGGCGGAGTGTACGGGCTGTAGCGAGAGCTTGCTACGCACCGATACGCCTACGATCGACAGCCTCATATTCGATTACATCAGCCTCGAATACCACGAGACGATAATGGCTGCCGCAGGCTGGCAAGCCGAGGAAAATTTAGAGGGCGCGATCGAAAAATACAAGGGGCGCTATATCTTGATGGTAGAGGGCGGAATCCCGAGCGGAAAGAGCGAGTTTTTTCTAACCGTAGGGCCTGAGGGCAAGAGCGGAGCTCAGCACTGCAAAGATGCTGCCGAGGGCGCTGCGGCGATATTTGCTATCGGCACCTGTTCGAGCTTCGGCGGTATCCAAGCCGCAGCTCCAAATCCGACCGGCGCCGTAGGTTTGGACAAAATCATAAACAAACCCGTCATCAACATCCCGGGCTGTCCGCCTAACGAAAAAAATATCGTCGGCAACGTACTAAATTTCATCCTTTTTGGCACGCTTCCAAGCCTAGACGTTTATAACCGACCGAAATGGGCTTACGGGCTGCGCATCCACGATCTGTGCGAGAGGCGCGGACATTTTGACGCGGGCGAGTTTGTAGAAAGCTTTGGCGATGCGGGCGCAAAGGACGGATATTGCCTTTATAAAGTAGGCTGCAAGGGCCCTTATACGTTTAATAACTGCTCGCGCGAGCGCTTCAACTCCCACACTAGCTGGCCGGTACAGGCTGGTCACGGCTGTATAGGCTGCTCGGAGCCTGATTTTTGGGATCATATGGGACCTTTTGAGGAGCCTTTGGCGGATCGCCTTTACGAAAGCGTTTTCGGCGGGCTCGGCGCTGATGCTACCGCAGATAAGATAGGTGTCGGAATTTTAGCGATCACAGGTGTTGCGGTAGCGGCACACGCGGCGATTGCATCATTTAAGAAAGATAAAGGGGAATAATCATGTCGCAAAGAATCGTAATAGATCCGATAACCAGAATAGAGGGACATTTAAGAATAGAGGTCGTGGTGGATGATGAAAACATCGTCCGCGAGGCTTATAGTAGCTCGACGCTATGGCGCGGGCTTGAGACCATAGTAAAAAACAGAGATCCGCGCGACGCGGGATTTTTTATGCAAAGAATTTGCGGCGTCTGCACCTTTTCGCACTACAAAGCGGGCATCGTCGCGGTAGAAAACGCCCTCAGTATCACTCCGCCGCTAAATGCCTTGCTAACGCGCACGCTGATGGCTAACGCGCTATTTTTGCACGATCATCCGGTGCATTTTTATCAGCTCCACGGGCTTGATTTCGTAGATGTAGTAAGCGCTCTTAGCGCCGATCCTAAAAAGGCGAGCGAGGAGGCGTTTAAATACTGCGATACCCCTTATGCGTGCGGTGCAGATAAACTAAAAGAGGTGCAAGATCGCGTGGGCGCTTTCGTTAAGAAAGGCGCTTTGGGGCCTTTCGCTAATGCCTACTTCGGCCACCCAACATATAAGCTTAGCCCGGAGCAAAATTTAATCGCTCTTTCGCACTATCTTGAGTGTTTGCGCATTCAGCGCACGGCGGCTCAGATGATGGCGATATTCGGTGCGAAACAACCTCATCCGCAAAGCCTCACCGTAGGCGGCGTAACCTGCGTGATGGATATCCTAAGCCCTGCGAGACTAGGCGAATATATGTCTAAATTTAAAGAGGTCGCAGACTTCGTAAATCGCGCCTACTATCCTGATCTCGTAATGGCTGCTAAGGCTTACGGCAACGAGCCTAGCGTGCTAAACGATATCGGCGTGGCAAATTTATGGACTCACCAAGAATTTCAGCTTTCAAAGAACGAATGGCTATTTCAAAGCGGCATGATCCTTGACGGCAATATTAGCAAGGTTTTGGAGCTTGATGAAAATAAGATCACCGAGGAGGCAACGCATGCGTGGTACAAAAACGATGCGGCGCTTCATCCTTACGACGGCGAGCAAGAGCCGAACTATACGGGCCTTAAGGACGGACAGAGCATCGACGCACACGGCAAAGAAGCGCATACGAAGGTGCTCGATACCCAGGGCAAGTACACCTGGATCAAGGCTCCGCGCTACGACGGCAAGCCGCTTCAGGTAGGACCGCTTGCAAATATCGTGGTAAATTACGCCAAGAAAAACGAGCGCGTAGTAAAAGTCGTGGATCAATTCCTAAAAGACGCCGGCTTGCCGCTTGAAGCGGTATTTTCGACGCTTGGACGAACGGCGTGCCGTATGATCGAAGCTAAAGTCGTTGCCGACAACGGACTGATTGCACTAGAAAATTTGATCGCAAACATCAAAAGCGGCGATACCGAAACCTGCGCAAAATATGTAATCGATAACTCCAAAGAGTATAAAGGTCGCTATATCGGCCACGTGCCGCGCGGCGCACTTAGCCACTGGTGCAGGATCGAAAAGGGCGTCATCAAAAACTGGCAGGCGGTCGTGCCGTCTACCTGGAACGCCACGCCAAAGGATAAAGACGGCGCTATGGGCGCTTACGAATCCTGCTTGATCGGGCTTAAACTTGCCGATCTTTCCAAGCCGCTAGAGATTATCCGCCGCATCCACTCTTTCGATCCTTGCATCGCTTGCGCCGTGCACGTAATGGACGCTCGCGGAGCGGAGCTTGGCTGCTATAGGGTAGATCCCAGCAAAGGATAAACGATGAAAAAAAGATTTGCGGAATATGAATTCTCCATCGGCCTTAGGCTCACGCACTGGCTGCGTGCGCTTTGCATTACGATTTTGGTGATCACCGGATATTACATCGCCTTTGTTTTCACCGCGCCCGAGATTAATCCCGAGCCGGTGCTTTTCATGCAGGCTAAATTTAGATTCGTGCATCTGATCTTCGGCTTTGCGATGATCGGTGCGGCGATCTTTAAAACTTATCTTTTCTTCTTCGATAAAAAGAGCAGAAAAGAGCTTTTAAGCATCAAGGATTTTTTTAGCCCGCGCGTCTGGATCGCTCAGATCAAATACTATATCTTTTTGGGCGAGCACCCGCATCTTCGCGGCGTTTACAATCCGCTACAGTTCATCTCCTATCTGGGCTTTTATCTAGTGCTGTTCGTAATCTGCCTAACGGGAATGATTCTATACGTTCACGTCTATCACGAGGGGTTAGGCGGCGCGCTATACGGGCTCTTACGCCCGCTGGAAGCTGCGATGGGCGGTCTAAGCGAAGTGCGAATGATACATCATCTTTGCATGAATATCATCATAATCTTCGTACCGATCCACGTCTATATGGCGGTCTTTAACGCCGTCAAGGGCAGAGACGGCGCGATGGATGCGATCGTAAGCGGTTATAAATTTAAAAAGGAAGAGCACGCTTGAGGGTGCTGGTACTGGGTATCGGCAACGTCATCTACGCGGACGAGGGCATAGGCGTGCACTTCGTCCGCGCGCTCGCGCAGAACTATAAATTTTATCCTAAAGCCGCCGCACGAAATTCTAAGGCGGGCGAGGATTTCGCGGTCTTCGTCGGTGAGCCCACAGGAGCTGTCAAAGACGGCGAGGACGAGCTCTGCATCGCCGAGGTGCTGCTCGGTGCGTGCAACGCCGATCCGTTCGACCTCGTCCTCTGCCGCACGCAGTCCTGCGGTGTCGATGAGGCGGAGGGGAATGCCCTCGACGCTGATCTCCTCCTCGATGACATCCCGCGTGGTGCCGG
>NZ_CALHHT010000111.1 GCF_938031315.1 uncultured Campylobacter sp. | reverse complement strand
GTAACGGCGTCATTGGATGGCTTATCGCTAAGAACACCACTTATATCGGTACCGGTAGCATATTGCGCAGCAGTAAAAGGCTCTGCTACATAATCTACGTCGACATTAATTCCAGTATTAAGAATAAAATCACCCTTACTACTAGAGCCCACTAAATCACCAACCGTTATATTGGTCGTGAACTTGTCGTAGTCGTCGATATCGTTATAACTACCGCCACCCAGAGAAATTCCCCTTCTACCGAACTGCTTTTTTGTAGCCGGAGCTTGGGCACTGACCTCGCGCCTGCTAGCTTCATTTAAAATCCCTGGTCTGACCTCGGGGGCGCCATCAGCAGGCGGATTTACCGTTAGAATTCTCCTCATGCAGCCAGTATCGCCTCCGCAGCTAGCATCTCCTGCGTATGCGCTATCCCACTGCGCTTTAGATATACGAGACATAAAAGCTTTAGCGTTATATACGAGCTCCTCTTTGATCGCAAGGGCATTTAGCTCGGTCGTCTGCGCGACGATACGCGGGATCGCCATCGTCGTGATCGCCAAAATCACGATGGTAAAGATCAGCTCGATTAGAGTAAAACCTTTTTTCATCTCAAATCCTTTCTTCCAAAATTCTGAAATTCAAAACGCAAACTTTATTTACGTTATTGGCGCTAATTATACTATTGTTAAACTTAAATTTAGAATTTATCGCGTAAATTTTTTCGGTTTTCAAAGATTTTTAAGCCCGAACGCACAAAAATTTTAAAGAAATTCCATTTTTAAATTTGGATGCAGAATTTAAGCTTGCATTTACTCAAAGACTATAAAATTACGAGCTAAATAAATTCCAAGGATTTTTTATGACAAATCTAAGTAAAATTCTATCCGCTCTCCTATTTATCGCGTTTATCGGCGGCTGCAGCGGTAAGGGCGATGGCGAGCTTTTTAACCTAAGCCCCGAGACGTGGTATTCTAAAATTTTAGAAGATATCAACAACGCAAGTATGGAGGATGCCGAAAAACACTATACGAGCTTTGCTAGCGAGCATATCGCCTCTCCGCTGCTTGAGGAGACGACGCTCATTATGGCGTGGGCTTTTGTGGAGGACGAAAACTATGAGAAAGCAAACAAATACCTAGACGAGTATATCCGCCTCTACGGCACGACGCAAAAGATCGAATACGCAAGATTTTTAAAGATCAGAGCAAATTTCGATTCCTTTAGCCGCCCAAATCGCAACCAAAAGCTAATGCTAAACAGCATCGACGAAATTCGAAAATTTATAGCTGAATACCCGCAGAGCGAGTATCGTCCGCTACTTGAGACGATGCTAACGAAGCTCAGACTTGCCGAGCATCAGCTAAATATCGACATCAAAGACCTTTATGAGCGCACCGACCGCGAAAGTTCTGCCAAAATTTACGAGCAGCGCATCGAGGAATCCCCGCTAAACGGCACCGACGTCATCAAACCGCGCTCTCCTTGGTATCGCGCGATCTTTGAGTAGGAGGAGCGATGCAACTGATGCAAAATACAACCTTTCCGAGCGATCTGCCTATCATCATCGAGGACGAGCTATTTTTATATCCGTTTATGATAGCGCCCCTTTTCATCGGCGACGAGCATAACAAAAAAGCCCTCGATCTAGCCGCCAAAAACGAATCTATGATAATGGTCGTAAGCTCGAAGTCGGAATTTAGCGGCGATAGAAGCTTTGGCGGTATCTATAACGCAGGCGTCGTGGGCTCCGTGATGAGAACCGTGCCGCTTCCCGACGGTCGGGTTAAAATTTTATTCCAAGGCGCGCTAAAAGGTAAAATCGTAAAAGAAATTTCGCAAGATCCGCTAATCGCTACCGTCGATATCATCCACGACGAGCGCGGCAATGACCAGAAATTAGACGCGCTGGTAAGCGTGCTGAAGGAAAAAACCAAGACGCTTAGCACGCTTACGCATTTTTTCCCGAACGATCTACTAAAAACCATCGACGACGGCACCGATGCTGCGCGCGTCTGCGACCTGATTTTAAGCGCACTGCGCCTAAAAAAGCAGGTAGCCTACTCATTTTTTACCGAGAGCAACTTGCAAAAGCGTCTTTTCAACCTCATCAACTACATCTCCGACGAGATCGAAGCACAGAGGCTTGAAAAGGAGATCAAAAGCAAAGTTCACTCCAAGATCGACAAGACGAACAAAGAGTATTTTTTAAAAGAGCAACTCAAGCAGATCCAAAAGGAGCTCGGCGGCGATGCCGATCGCGACGTCGAGATCGAGGAATACCGCAAAAAGCTGGAAGCCAAAAAGCCATATTTGGGCGAGGATGCCTACAAAGAGATCAAAAAGCAGATCGATAAATTTGCCCGCCTTCATCCGGACAGCGCCGATGCGGGGCTCGTGCAGAGCTATCTGGACTGGGTTTTGGAGGTGCCTTTTGAAAAGACTGCCAAACACAAGATGTCTATCGAGGGCGTTACCGCTCAGCTAAATAAAGACCACCACTCCCTGAAAAAGCCCAAGGCGCGCATCGAGGAGTATTTCGCGCTAAAGCAGCTTTTGGAGCTTCGCGGCACAAGCGGCAAGAAGAGCAAAGAGGACGGCAAAAACGGCGGCGCGATCTTGTGCTTCTACGGCCCTCCCGGCGTAGGCAAGACGAGCCTTGCGAACTCTATCGCGACCGCGCTTAAGCGCAAACTTATCCGTATCGCCTTAGGCGGGCTCGAGGACGTAAACGAGCTGCGCGGACACCGCCGCACCTACATCGGCGCGATGCCAGGCCGCATCGTGCAAGGTCTCATCGAGGCAAATCAGATGAACCCCGTCATCGTGCTTGATGAGATCGATAAAATTTCAA
This sequence comes from uncultured Campylobacter sp., assembly GCF_938031315.1. Classification (GTDB taxonomy): domain Bacteria; phylum Campylobacterota; class Campylobacteria; order Campylobacterales; family Campylobacteraceae; genus Campylobacter_B. The sequence goes on along the minus strand of NZ_CALHHT010000111.1, from coordinate 2,252 downwards.
GCTCATACAAGGGCGATCCGACGGCGGTTCTGCTTGAAATTTTAGACCCCGAGCAAAACTCGAGCTTTAGGGATTATTATCTAAATTTCAATATCGATCTTAGCAAGATCATCTTTATCGCCACGGCGAACGACGTGTCTCTCATACCCGCGCCGCTGCGCGATAGAATGGAATTTATCGAGCTTAGCTCATACACGCCGCAGGAGAAATTTCAGATCGCTAAAGACTATCTGATCCCTCAGGAGCTGCAGCGCCACGGCTTAAAATCAGCCGACGTAGCGATCAACCCCGCCGCCCTTTCCGAGATCATCGAAGAGTACACGCGCGAAAGCGGCGTGCGAAATTTGCGCCGCCAGATCGCAGCGATCTTCCGCAAGGTCGCGGTTAAAATTTTAAAAGACAAAGAGTTTAAAAAAATCGTCGTTACGACGAAAAATTTAAGCGAATTTCTAAATAAAAAAGTTTTCGAGATCGATGAGGTCGAAAAATGCGATCAAATCGGCATCGTAAACGGACTTGCGTGGACTGCGGTAGGCGGCGACGTGCTCAAGATCGAAGCGGTCAAGATCAAAGGCAAAGGCGCGATGACGATCACGGGCCAGCTCGGCGACGTGATGAAAGAATCCGCGCAGATCGCCTTTAGCGTCGTAAAGGTGCTGATCGACGAGGGCAAGCTCAAAGCAGGCCAAGACGCTGAGAGCGGCGCAGCAAAAGCCTCACGCGCGGGCAAAAACTCCGCATTGCGCGCAAATGGCGGCGCAGCGTCTAAAAGCCCTGCGGCGGCACAAAATTCAGGCACAGAGGAGAATTCCGAAAGCTCGAAGCAGATTTATAATAAATTCGACCTTCACATCCACGTGCCCGAGGGTGCAACGCCCAAGGACGGACCGAGCGCGGGCATCACGATGAGCACGGCGATTGCGTCGATTTTAAGCGAGCGCGAGGTACGCGCCGATCTAGCGATGACGGGCGAGATCACGCTAAGCGGCAAGGTGCTGCCGATCGGCGGGCTTAAGGAGAAGCTCATCGCCGCGCACAAAGCCAAAATCGCCGAGGTTTTGATCCCGCGCAAAAACTACGAGCGCGACCTGGCGGAGATCCCGGACGAGGTCAAAAACGATCTGAAAATAACGCCGGTAGATCGGATCGAAGAGGTGCTGAAGCTGGCGCTGGTCTAAATTTAAAGCGCCTTTTTAAATTTAGCCGCTTTAGCAGCGTGCACTTCAGCGGAATTTTGAAATATTTGTAGCGACAGGCTACGCAGAAAAAGGAGCCAGGCTGCGGCACGGCAGAGTTTTTGAGGATAGACGAGGGGCTTTGCGCGCAAAATTTATACGTCGGCAGCTTTGATGACGAGCCGTGAAGCGTTGCTAAAATGGATGAACTTATCGCCGCAAACGGCTATGCAAAGGACTTTGGCGAGCAAAGAGCGCATCACAAACCTAGAAAAACCGACCCGCAAAAGTACAATACGATAATTAGAGTCGGTTATGGAAGATCTGGTAGTTTTTTAAATTATAAAGTTAACCCATAATTAAAGTCGTTTATAAAAATTTCCGGAATGGTTCCTCTAATATTATCAATATCTTGAATCCTACCTTCAACAAAATTATGATCAGCAATAAGGTTCTGAATAAATTCATTGCAATTTGTTCGGCAAATAACACCTCCTACACCAGCTGTTCTTGCAAAGTGCCCTGGAATATTTGGATTGCTTACGTAAAAGTGTATTCGTCCCTCACTTCCCCAAGCCCCTTGTTTTTCATTGTGCTCCCAATGAATTGAAGATGTTCCATCGGATTTTGCTAGATAACCTAAAGCCTGATAATATTGGCTTTCAGAATCAAATCTAATTTGTGGAGGGGTGTTTGTTCCAAAACTTGGTCTATACATTTTTACCTTTCTAAAATAATTTTAAAATCTATTATAGCTTACTATGACTTAATTAATCCAAAAAATTTAACAGAATTAGTATCAATATTTAGAGATCTAGTTCCCCTATTTCTTGCGATTCTATAATATTCTGTAAATTCTTCACTACTGTAGTAATCTAAATGCTTCTGCGTAACCTTGATGCCTTGTTTTGGTTTTAATATAGCCACAGAACCATCGGTAATGCTATTTTTCGGTAGAAAAGTTGCTCTTGGATAATATGTTAAATTAGGTACCAATACAATTCCATTTTGATTAAGGAATTTTGATACTGTAAAGTTATCAATATTATCCATAAAACAGTCGTAGTTTTTTATATC
>NZ_CALHHT010000110.1 GCF_938031315.1 uncultured Campylobacter sp. | reverse complement strand
AGATATACAAACACTCTGCGCGCGGGATCGGAGATGGAATTTTCTATGGAATTTGCGGTATGGCTTTCGCTTGAATTTACGGCAGAGCATTCGCCTAAACCGTTTGCGGCAGCACTTTTGCCTAAACCGCAGGCAAAATTTTCGCGGGAATTAGCGGCGAAATTTTTTCTTGAATCATGCATTAAATTCGCGTTTGGACGCGAATTTTCTTCGTAGCTAGCGCCAAAATTGCCGTCAGAATTCTCATTAGAATTTTTTCTTGAATCGTGGGTTAAATTTATGCTTGAATGTAAATTTTCTCCGCAGCTAGCGCCAAAATTTTCGCCTAAATTTAAGCTTTCTTTCTCTTTAAAGCCCACACCTGGGCTTGCGTCAAAATTAGAACTTTCGCCGCATTTTGAGCTTAAATTTAAGTTGCAATTAGCGGTCTCGGCGTCGCTAGCGTCGTATTGCGAAGCGAAGTTATCGTCAAACTTTTCGCTAAAGCTCGCGGCGTCCGTGGCTAGCAAATTCATGCGGTATTTTATACTAGAAGCGCTCGCATAATCGCCAATCTGGGCACAACCGCCAAAGCTCTCATCGCCTGCGTAATCACCATTTGTGCCGCTTTGCGCGCCATTTTGCGCGCTGTCCGATATACCGCTTCGCGTGCCGCATTTAGCTAAATTTTTTACGCCGCTTTGCGCGGCGCCTTCCGCTTCTACGCTTTGCGCGGCGCGGTATCCGTCCTCGCCCTGCTCTACGCTATTGAAAGTTTTGCGACAACCCTCTTTCTCGCCGCCTAAATTTTCGCAGCAGACGGCGCCATCGGCACGGTTTTTGAAATTTTTGCCGCTTAAATTTGGCAATTTCGCGCCCGAGCATCCGTTCATATCCGCTTGCAGCTCGTGCAAAATTTCGGGTAGTCGCTCGAAGCAATCGCCCAAAATCGCATTTGCGCCGAGCCCGAAAAGCTCGAAATTTTTCCGCATTATCTTATGCGCGGCAGCGTCTTTTTCGATCGCATAAACGTTTTTTGCGCCGTTGCTTAGCGCTTCAAGCGCCATCGCACCGCTGCCGCCGAAGCACTCGATAAACACCGTGCCGCGCAACTGCGCTCGCCACGTATCAAAAAACGAGCCTTTTACGATGCTTTTCGTGCTGCGCGTGCTCGAAAGCGCGGGCAGAGCGAGCTTTTTGCCCCTATAAATGCCGCTTGAAATTTGCGTAAAGAGCGTGCCGCCGAGCTTAGACAATTTAGCCATTTTGCCTTCTTAAAATTTCGATGATTCTTGCCTTAAACTCATCAAATAGTGCGCAAATTTCCTCTTCCGCCGCGTCGCATTCGCTAAAATCCTGCTTTAGCGAACCTTGGAAATCCTCTAGCTTCGATAGCAAAGTATTCTTTGAAAATGGGAGCGTCAAATCTCCGTCCTCGCCGATCAAAAATAGCGGTTTTGTCGAGCTTTGCGGCTCGTCGCTTATCACAAAGTCGCAATCCTGCGCACTTGCGGCATGATCTTTTAAAAACAACTCCAGCGTCTTTTGCAAAATTTCGCAGTCGCAATCGATAAAAGCTTTCATCAAAGCCCCTTTTTAAATTTTATCATCTTAAACTTCTCGCCAAACTCCGCGCGCAGGTGATTAAACTGCAAAAGCGCGTTATGATAGCCCTTCTCGCCGCTTTTTTGCATAAAAAGCTCTAAAAGCTGGACCGCGCCGAAATCTATGAGAGCCGCGATCTGTCTTTTGAAATCCGTCGTCACGGCACCTGCGTCCTCAAACGCAGCACGTAAAATTTCAAAATTTACGTCGTAAGTAAGATCGCTCTTGCCGTAAAAATCGCTTAAGTTTTGCACCTCAAAGAAGCTGAAAACCTCATGGTTTCGGTAGATCCGTAGGCTAAAATCGCCGCTAGCGCCCATCTGTCCGTAATCGAAGACTATGAAATAAAACCGCTGCGCGCTAGCGCAAATTTCGCGGGCGAAGCGAAAATATCCGACTGGGATTTCGCCGCGCGAGATGCCGAATCTGCGCGCGAGGGTCAAAATTTCGCGTTCTTTTATGGGGGCAAATTTTGCCGCACCGCTCTCTATAAAAAGCATATTTTCGCCGTCCACCGCCTCGCATTTAAAGGCGTCGAAAAGCTCGTTTGCCACAAAGATCGCATCTTTAAATTTCGCCTCGTGTACGCTCGCAAAGTGCTTTAGCGCGATTTCATCACCGAAGCTCTCTGCAAAGCTCGCTCGCTGTAACTCGCGCAGGCGCTCGTGCGGCTCGATAATCGCAAAGCTAAATTTATCAAGCGCCGCCGCACCGCCCAGCGTAAAGATCGCTTGCGCTATGTCGCAAAGCAGCCGCCCGTCGTGCGAGCCGATCTCTACGATAGCGATTTTGGCGCTCTTTTGCGGCTTTTTTGCAGGCGCAGCGTCTAAATTTAACTCGCTCGCCGCAAGGTTTTGCCGCGACCTATCTGGGTTCGCCGCCGCGTCTAGGCTTAACTCTTGCGCCGCGCAAAAATCCGCGCTTAGGCGTAAAATTTCGCGCGCGATGCAGATACCGAAGAAGCTTCCTACGCTCACGGCAGTGTAAAAATCGCCGCTCTTGCCGATTTTAGCGGCATTTGCGTAGTATCTCTCGTTTAGCCAACTCTCAAAAAAATCACTAAATTTCACGCCCGCACTATCTCGTCCAGGCTCTTGCGTAGGCGCGCAAAGCCCTCTTTGATCTCCGATTTTTTGATATTTAGCGCAGGCAAAAATCTAAGGGTGCGCTTGCCGGATTTTAGGATCAAAAGTCCGTTTTGCAGGGCTTTGTTAAAGATCTCGCCCAGATTTTTTTCATCGCGCAGCACGAGGCCTTGCATCAGACCGAGCCCCACGCGCTTTTCGATCAGGCTAGGATAGTCTGCGGCGAGCCCGTCTAGTTTTTTGATAAATCTTTTTATAGTCTTATCAAGCTTGCCGCTCGCTTTTAAAAACTGAAGCTGCGAAAGCACCGCAAGCGCCGTAGAGGTCGCCAAAAAGTTACCGCCGAAGGTGCTGCCGTGCTCGCCCGGAGCGAAAATGTTTTGCTGCGCCACGCACGCGCCGATCGGCACGCCGCCCGCAAGACCTTTGGCAAAGGTGATGATGTCGGGGCGGATGCCGTAAATTTGCGACGTCGCGAACTCGCCCGTGCGATATACGCCGCACTGCACCTCATCGGTGATCAAAAGCAGCTTTTTCTCTTTCAAAACCGCCGCCAGCCTTTGCACGCTCGCCTTATCCAGAGGCTTGATACCGCCCTCGCCCTGGACTAGCTCGATCATCACGGCGACGCTGTTTTCATCGATATGCGCGATGATATCCTCGATATCGTCGAAAAATTTAAATCCGGGCATATAGGGCGCAAAAATTTCCGGATGAAATTTTTCCTGCCCGGTAGCTTGCAGCGTCGCTAGCGTGCGGCCGTGGAAGGAATTTCGCAGAGTTAGAATTTCAAATTTCTTATTAGGGAAGTTTACTGTGCCGTATTTACGCGCCATTTTGATCGCCGCTTCGTTCGCCTCCGCGCCAGAGTTACAAAACACGGCGTAGCTGCGATACCCCAAAAGCTCGCTAATCTTTTGAGCCAGGGCTTCTTGAGGCAGAATTCTATAGATATTCGAGCCGTGGATGATCTGCGCGGCTTGCGTGCCGATCGCTTCCAGCACGATCTCATTTGCGTGCCCCAGGCAGTTTACGCCGATGCCCGCGCCGAAATCCACGTAGTCCTTGCCCGCTTCGTCATAGACTACCGAGCCCTCGCCTCTTACCAGCGCCACGTTTACGCGCGCGAAATTATCCATCAAATAGTTCATTGTTTGTACTCCACTTTAGGCAGATGCCAAGATTTGTAATAAGCCACCATGCGAAACGCAACCCCTAAAACCAGCAAAATAAGCACCGAAACTACGCCGCCAAGTCCCAATCCATCAAGCACGAAATATATCAAGCCCACGCCCATGCTTATCGTGCCATAAAGCCCCGTATGTAAAAACCACGGCACTTCGTTCAGCAGGACATCGCGCAAGATGCCGCCGCCCACGCCGTTGCAAAACGCGATCAGCACCACGCCGAAAACGTTATGATTGTAGCTTAGCGCAACCATCGCCCCGACTATCGAAAAGCTTACGACGTCGATCGCATCGGTTAGAATAAATAAAAATTTACCCTCCAAATCGCGGTTTTCGTAAAGCTTGGCAAAAATGGCTACGGCGCTTACCGCAAGCACGATGGTTACGGGCGCGTAGTGCGTGAACGAGTAGATCTCGCGACTTACCAAGGTGTCGCGCATGATCCCGCCGCCAAGCGCAGTCAAAAACGCCGCGATAAAGATCCCAAGCCAATCGCAGCCCTTCTTTACGCCGAATAAAAACCCGCTAAGCGCCGCCGAAGCGATGCCTACGCACTCCGTAAACTCTAAAATACTCATATCACAAACCGCTAAAATCCTTTTAAAAACGCATTTTACAACAACTAAATATAAATTTGGGTAAAGCGCAGCGGGCGGGATAAATTTCAGAGCGGCAGATAAAATTTGAGCGCGGTGAATTGAAATCTACGCAGCAGAATTTTGTTAGGCAGGATTTTATGCAGCAGAATTCTACGCGGCTAAAATACGGCGTCGTCAGGGCGTAAATATAAAATTTAGACTTGAAATTTATAAACGGCTGCTGAGATAAAATTTCACAGAATTTTATCGCGACTAAAACGCATAGCGTCGCGATCGGGCGCAAATTTTATCTTTAAATTTACGGCATAGCTGGGCTAGAAAGAATTTAGCGCCAACGAGACCGGCTTTATATTTGCAGCTAACGGTGCGTAAATTTTGATTTGAAATTGCGCCCTTATTTGGGCGCCGTGTTTTGCCGCTATAAAATTTTATGAAATTTTACGATGGCCTAGCCCGCACGGAATTCTACGTAAAATTTTAAAATTTAGCGGTCGAATTCTGCGTGGAATTTTACGCCGAGCTCCGCTAGATTAGCGCAGCCGCTCTTTTAAAATTTTCCAAATGCCGGGCATTGCCAGCAGTCCATTATGCGGCGCGGCGGCTATTTCATAAAATAGATCGCCCGCCTTAAGAGATCCCGCAAGATCATACGAGTGATGCACCGGTATCAGCTCGTCGGCGGCTCCATGGATGAGCGTGATCTGCGTGCCGCGTGCCGCTTGCAAAAATTCCGCGGTCGGAATCTTGTAGCGGATCAAAAATTTCGGTACGAAGGGGATTTTTTCGTGCGCAAGCCGCTCGAAGCTAAAATATGGCGCGAGCAAGATCAGCCGCGCCGCATCCCACTTCGCAGCCTGCTGTGCCGCGATGCCGCTTCCGATCGAGTAGCCGATCATCGCGAGCTTCCTTGGCGAATGCTGCGCTAAAACGTAGCGGCTCATCGCATCCGCGCTCGCAAAAAGCTGCTGCTGCGATGAAATTTTGCCGTCCGATTTGCCGTAGCCCGGGTAATCGAAAATATAAAAATCGTATCCCAAAGCCGCAAAATCAGCGCCGTATGCGCCCCAGCCGCTCACGTCGCCGAAGTTGCCGTGAAAGAACAAAATCGCGCCTTTGGGCTCTGCTGCGCTAAATTTCAGCCCGTTTATCAACCCGCCCTCAAACGGGATATTGATCTCTTGAAATTTTATCGCAGCAGCGTTTGCGTTATTGCCTGCAGCGCCGTTTCCTGCGGTGTTTTCTACGCCATGCTCGGTGCTAGTTTGAGCGTTTTTGTTTTTGATCTCGCCCGCTACGGCGCCGTTTTCTTTTACGCCACCCTCCGCAGAAGCGTTTTCGTCCGCGACGCCGCTTGTAGAGGCGCTATTTTTCGTAGCGGACGTCAATGCCTCTAAATGCTCGCCGCTCTCGGGCGCGTTTACAAGTCCGATGAATTCGGAATTTTCAAAGCTAAATTTGAAGTTTTTATCTAACGGCTCGCCCAAAAATATCAGCCGCTCCTGAAAGATATAAAGTGCCGCCGCGATCGCCGTATAAAGGCACGCCGCGATAACGCACAGCCTAAATAAAACCCTCATCGCCCTCCTTTAAATTTAAAGCCGAGACATAAAAACGCGCGATGGCACACGAAATTCCATCTCGCCACTAAGCTTTAAACTCGCTCAAAAACCACTGAAATGCTAGGATCAGCCCCGGCGCGCGCACGATCTTTTCGTCGAACATAACCTCCCGCGCCTTAGCTGCAGGCAGGTAGAAAAGCTCGATCTTCTCGCCGTCCACGCCGCCGCCGCGACCTAGCTTCATCGATTCGTCGATACACGCGAAATATAAAATTTGACGGTTCGCCGCAAAGCCCAGGGCGCTGTAATAGCTCGTGATAAATTTCAGATCCTTCACGGCATAGCCAGTCTCTTCGAGCACCTCTTCGATCGCCGTTTGCTCCTCGCTGATGCCCTTGTCTAAAATGCCAGCGCAAAGCTCATAGGTGTAGCCTTTTTCGGGCGAATTTATTAAATTTTCCTCTTGATAAAACCACACGCTGGGGCGAAACTGCTTGACGAGCAAAAGCGCGTCGCGCTGCGTATGGTAGAGCAAAATCGAGACGCTATCGTGCACCTTGACGCAGTCCCACGCGCGCGCTACGCCGTCCATTTCGAAATTTAGGCGAAATGGTTTAACGAAATTTGAGCTTTTAAGCTCGGAAATTTTAAAATTTTTTATAGTAGTATCCACGTCGCAAGTCCTAAAAAGCTAAAAAATCCCACGATGTCCGTAACCGTGGTAAGCAGCACGGAGCTACCGACGGCGGGGTCGATATTTAATTTTTTAAGCGTGATCGGAATGACGGCGCCGAAAAGCCCCGCAAGCGTTAAATTTAGCACCATCGACATCGCAATTACCAGCCCCAAAAGCTTAATGCCGAACCAAAAATACGCCACAAACCCCATTAGCGTGGCAAAAATGAGACCATTTATAAAAGCGATCGTGATCTCGCGAAACAGAACCTGCTTTTTGTCTTTAAACGCTATCTCGCCCAAGGCTAGGCGGCGCACGGTTACCGTAAGCGCCTGCGTGCCGGTGTTGCCGCCCATGGAGGCGACTATGGGCATAAGCACGGCGAGCGCGACCAACTTCTCGATAGTAGCGTCAAAAAGCCCGATGATCGTGGAGCTTACGATCGCCGTGCATAAATTTACTGCTAGCCACAAGGCACGCGCGCGACCCGCTTTAAAGATCGTCGTCTCATCATCCTCCGCTTCGTCATCGACGCCCGCGAGGTTGTAAATTTGCTCGGTGGCGCGCTCTTGGATGAGATCGTGGATATCATCGGCGGTAATCCGCCCGATAAGCACGCCGTTAGCATCGACTACAGGAATGACGTTAAGGTCGAACTCCTCAAAATCCTTGATCACGTCGTCGATCTTGTCGGTATCGGTAGCGAAGTGGATTTTATTTTCGGTGCCGAATTTTTGTGAAATTTGCTCCAACGTGAGTGAAAAATCGTATAAAATCAGATCGGACGTCGAAAAGGTAGTAAGCAGGTGCCCTTTTTTATCGAGCACAAAGAGTTGAAAGACGTTCTCGATCTCGTCCTTTTCGCGCATAACGCGCAGCATCTCAACCGCCTGCCCCAGGGTCTGATCCTGCCTTGCGCTAAAGACCTCAGTCTGCATATACGCGCCCGCCTCATCTTCGCTATATTTGGAGATAGTAAGAATGTCGTGGCGATCGTCCTCGTCAAGCCCATAGAAAATCTGCTCAGCCTTGTCCTCGTCAATCTCGCCGATGTTTTGCAAAAGCTCCGCCTGATCGTCGCTTTCGAGCTCCTCGATCGCTTTGACGATCTTTTCGTGAGGCAGAGTTTCGATGACATCTTCGAGCATATGCTCGGGCATCTCAAGCGCAGCATCGGCAAGATCCTCAGGATCTAGCTTTTTTAGAAATTCTACGTATTTTTCTTCGTCATGCTTTTTTAGAGTTTTTAAATGCTCCGTAAGATCGGCGGCGCTCAGCTCATGCTCAAGCGTATCGTCCAAGTGCGCATCAAGAAGCGCTTTGGCTTCCTCGACGTCGTCCAGCTGCTCTTTATTTTCCATTTTTGGCCTTAATTTATCGTGATAAGCGACTCGTAGTTTTCAAATTTAGCCGGGTTTTTCGAGCCGTCTTTAGCCGCAGCCATTCTGGCGTCCATATCTTTGACGAGAGCTTTAAATTTAAGCTCCTCGGCGCTTATGACGTTAGTTTTTTCAATCTTGACTACCTTAAGCGGATCTATCGCCTGCTTATTTTTATAAAGTCCGAAGTGTAGATGCGGCCCCGAACTAAGCCCGGTAGAGCCCACGTAGGCGATGAGCTGGCCTTGCTTGACGCTCATACCGCTTTTTAGCCCCGTGGCAAAGCCGCTAAGATGCGCGTAAAGCGTGCTGATACCGCCGCCGTGATTGATCTCTACGGTGTTGCCGTAGCCGTTCTTGCGCCCGACGAAGCTTACCTTGCCCGCTCCTGCAGCATTTACCTTAGTGCCTTTTGGAGCTGCGTAATCCACGCCCAGATGCGCGCGATAGCGCTTTAAGATCGGATGAAACCTCTTAGGGGTGAAATAGGATGAAATTCTAGTATAAACAAGCGGCGTAATTAGCAGAAAAGATTCGACCTTTTTGCCGCTTCGGTCGTAGTATTTATCATCGAAAAAATATAGCGATTTGGGCTTTTTATTTTCCTCGATCATTCCTGCGGTGATATTTACTCCGCCGAAAGGTTTGCCAAGGCGCGTCTTTTGCTCGTATAGAATCACGAGCCTATCGCCCTTTTGCAGCTTTTTAAAATTTACCTCATTTTTAAAAACAAGCATAAACTCATTCGCTAAAGCCGCATTGCCCGTAGCTTTGATGATATCTTGATAGGGTGAGCTTTCGATCTGAATTCCTAAAGAGTAGCTGTTTTCCTCATAAACTATCGGAGTATAAACGAATCTAAAAGTGCCGAATTTATCGCGGTATATGTGAATCTGAAGCTCCTCGCTGACGGGGATTAACAGCTGGGAGACGCGACCTGCTGGATCACGCAAAATTTGACACTCTACGCCTGCGCGCACCTCAGCAGCAAGCTCCTGATCCTCTTTATCCAGGTCGTAATATACAGATGCGGGGATGCCCGCGGTTTCCATAAATTGCAGCAGACTCACGCCATCGGGCCAGGCAAACTTCTCTACGCTGGGGTTGTTCGCAAAAACTACGCCTATCCACAAAAAAAGCAATATAAAAATTCTAGTCATATAAAACCGCTTTGAAATATTATTTTAAGGCGGGATTGTAACGAAAAAACGCTTATATTTCGTAAATACCGTGGAATTTTATCGCTAATTTCAAAGTTTTATGTATAATTAGCCGAAATTTTATTCAGGAGCAGAATTTTGAAAAAAGCTTTACTTATTTTAGGTCTATTTTTAAGTGCGGCGATAGGGGCGGAATTTAACATGCCGCGATACGAAACCGCCCTACTTAGCGTAAAGGATGGTTCGGGCGAGATCACAGATAGCCCTACGATTGCCGTAGGTAGCAGCGGAGTGGTGATGCATAATTTCGGTAGCGGCGCAAGCTCCATCATCGCGCGCGCAGTCGTGACGCAAAAAAGCGCAGGCAAAGCAAAGGTGCGATTTGAGGTTTTTGATATGTTAGCTCAAGAGGCGCTGCCACTGCCTAAAATTTTACCCTCAAGCGGCGATAAAGTGATCTTAAATTTCCTCTATGACCGTGCCATAATCGTCGCGCCTAACGCTGAAATTTACGAGCAGGTTATCAAGGCTTTTCCGAATATAAATTTTATCCACCCAGATCTTGGCGGCGCCTATCTTAGCTACAACCACAAGCCAAATCCCAGCCGTGACGATTTTCGTAAAATTTGCGCGCAAAACAGCGCCGGACTGATTTTTATCGCGATGGACAAACAAGGTGTATTTGCCGACTGCGGTAGTTTCAAGCCTTTGCGCACATTTGCTAGCGGCAGCGTAGCTTATTATCAGCTGCCGTTTTACTCGCGCGTGGGCGAGATAAAGACCGTCATTTGGGATTTTACTAACGGCCCGATCAGCGATTACGACAAACACTACCGCTATTTGCTGGGCTTAGACGGCGATGAATAGCGCCGCGCGAGCGTTTTTTACAAATCTATTAGGCGCGGATAACGCCTATTTTGACGAGGCTCATCGCACAGCATACTGCTACGACGCGACGAAAAGACGCTGCCTGCCGGACGGCGTGCTTTTCCCGCGAAGTGAGGACGATGTCAGTCAAATTTTAAAATTCTGCAACGAAAATTTAATCCCTGTAGTTCCAAGAGGCGCAGGCAGCGGTTTTACTGGTGGATCTTTAGCCGCAAACGGCGGAGTGATTTTGGCATTTGAAAAACATATGAATAAAATTCTAGAAATCGACATGCAAAATCTACTCGCCGTAGTCCAACCCGGCTGCATAAATATCGATCTGCAAAAAGCAGCTGCAGCGCGCGGGCTTTTTTATCCGCCCGACCCCGCAAGCCAGGATTATTCCACGCTAGGAGGCAATGTCGCCGAAAACTCCGGCGGTATGCGCGCCGCAAAATACGGCATCACCAAAGACTACGTAATGGCACTGCGTGCGGTACTGCCTAATGGAGAGGTGATCCGAGCGGGCAAACGCACTATCAAAGATGTCGCAGGCTTCAACGTGGTAGGAATTTTAATCGCAAGCGAAGGCGCGCTTGCCGTCATCACCGAAATCACGCTCAAACTAATCCCGATGCCAAAGCTTAAAAAGACCGCGATGGGCGTTTTTCCTAGCGTAGATGCAGCAATGAATGCCGTGTATAAGACAATGGCAGCCGGTATCACGCCCGTGGCGATGGAATTTTTAGACGCGCTGTGCATAGCCGCGGTCGAGGAGAAATTTCATAAAGGCTTGCCAAGGGATGCGGGCGCGATTTTGATCTGCGAAACAGACGGCAATTTAGAAGCAATGCTTTTGGAGGAGCTCGCGCTCATAAAAGAAATTTTTGTTCAAAACGGCGCGAGCGACTTTCGCGTCGCAGAAAGCGAAGAGGAGCGTGCGGGCATTTGGTTTGCGAGACGCAACTGCTCGCAGGCGATCAATATCTACGGCACGCTTAAGCTAAATGAGGACATCACCGTCCCGCGCTCGCAGCTGCCCGAGCTACTGCGCCGTATCGCGCGCATCGGCGATAAATACGGCGCGCGCGTGCCCTGCTTCGGGCACACGGGCGACGGCAATGTCCACACCAACGTCATGGTCGCCGACAAAAAAGATGAAGCTCAGGTGCGACGCGGACATGACGCAATCACCGAAATTTTCAAAGCTGCAGTTGATCTTGGCGGTACGCTCAGCGGCGAGCACGGCATCGGACTAAGTAAGGCGGAATTTATGCCACTAGCTTTTAGCGCAGCAGAGATGGAGCTATTTCGCGCAATCAAAAGGGCTTTCGATCCAAAAGGCATCTTAAATCCTGGAAAAATGGGGCTTTAAATTAGGATCGTCATCCAACTTCTACGGTGATTTGAAATCGATTTATCCCACTTATCTCATCTAAAATTTTACTTTCTTACAATATGCCTACTTAAAATTTATCTTGCTTGCAATTTAGCTTATTTACAGGCTACTTCGAGTTAGTTTCAAGCTTGATCTACCCATTGACAGATCGATTTTGCTTGCTTTGCGATGAATAATTTTACTTGTTTATTGATAGATTCCATCCACTTGATAATTGATTTTACTTACTTCGCAGATTGATTATCCCGTGCGATCTTCTTCGGATATTTTTGTCATATCAGCTGTGATTACATAGCTACTCGCTAGTTTGCGCAATTTTTTCTCCTTCAACGATATATAATTTAGCACCATGATTATGATGAAATCCCTATATCCGATGGATAAGTTTATGATAAATTAAAATTCTGTCAATAAAATCCACAGCATAGATTAAATTCCAAACTTATAAGATACTGAAATTTCAAAATCGCTATCTATCGCCATTATCGCAATATGCGGAATTTCAGCGATAAAATTTAGAAATAAAATTCCGCGGAATTCCATAAAATCCCATAAAGCTCCGCAAAATTTCTATACTAATTTCGATCTCGCCGTATTATCATCTAGCTAGCCCTGTCATCTATTTAGTAGCATTAGCCTCGCTTGCATTTATTTTATTCATCGCAGCTACTACGTTGCAGCTAAACTCAGCTCCCAGCTTGCAGGCTTTGTCGTAGTAGATCATCGCCTTATCCAAATCCGGCTCTCCGAATTCCTTCTTTGAATACGCTAACCCGACCCTCTGGCATCCCTCTGCCAAAGCAG
>NZ_CALHHT010000109.1 GCF_938031315.1 uncultured Campylobacter sp. | reverse complement strand
TCTTTACAGAAACCCCGCCTGCGGCGTCGCTACGCTGGTTTTGAAAGAGATTTTTGCTTTGTTGCACTCGCAACTGCAAGCAGAACGCAAATTTTCGCTCCGCAGGCTATATAATGGACTACTTGCCGAAATAGAAATTTAAAAGGATATGAAAATGGAAAACCAGATCAAAAATTTTCTACAAAATTGCGAGCAGATCGTTAAATCACAAGCAAAGCGATACGAAAACCGTAGCTCTTTTGCGACGAAAATTCCACCTATTTTTATACTGCCTTATGATGAATTTGAGCAAAAATTCGGTTCAAATTTACATTTGGATCGTAATTTTGACGTGCTGATGTTTGACGGCGATCTTAGTCTTTCGGAGGACACGATAAATTCCGCTTGGCTTGAGGATAAATTTAGCGAAGCGGGCGGTAAAAATAGCGCACGAGCGATGTTTGTTAACGGAAATTTATCCACCGGCGGCGATATCATCGATGATGATTATCTGTTTTTGCAAGTCGCCAAAGATACGGCGTGTAATTATCTGCATTCGCAGGACGGCGTTATCGCAATCGGCGGCAATCTAACGGCGCTTTGGGGCATAAGCGGCGAATACAACGACGGAATGTTGCAGGTTTTTGGAAAAACGCAAGCGCCGTATATCGTCTCAAACGACCACGCGATGCCTGATCATAGCGCTAGCGAATGCGTCTATGTCCTAGACGGACGGATCGGTCAAAGCTACCCGGGCGCGCTTGAGGGTTGGGAATTTTTCGAAAATAGCGAGCTGATGTTTAAGGACGGAATTTGCGTAGATGAGCATCAGATCGATATTTCCGCCTTTTTTTAATTCGTAAAAAAGGGCGTTAATCCGCTGGTGGATTTTAAAACTTTTGAAGCTAGAAAAGTCGCCCTAGATGAAGAAAATGAAGAGCAGGAGCCTGGATATTCAAGCGATCTGCCCGAAAATTCCGAAACCGTCGCCGAGATATTAAATTTAGAAAATTTCAACGGTAGCGATGAGGAGCTATACGAGTATATGGTGAGCGAATTCGAGGCCATAGAAAAAATAGACGATGAAAGCGAAAAATATGCTTATGGCGGCAGGGCTTTCAAGCTGTCTATCATTGCGGCGAGAATGGCGGAAAATTGGCGGCTGATTACCCAGCGCTACTCTGCGCAGCAGATAGACGAGCTACGCAAAATCATCATTAAGAGTGCGACGAATTTAGCCGATTATTTTTTAAAAATCGGCGATAAAAAACAGCTTGCGTTCATCTATGGGTTTTTAAACGACGATGCGGTAAGTATCGAAAAGGATGAGCCGTTTTTATACGAAACGCTGGTGCGCGCGGGCTTGGAGTTGCAAGATTACGATAACGCTTACGCGCTAGTGTCCGTCATCGATAAAAAGTCCGAATTTCTGCCGCAGGAGGTGGCAAAAAGCATCGCGGACGTGATTAAAAGCGAAGGATACCGGGCTTGGCTGGCAAAGCAGTAAGCTCCGAAAAGCAAAATTTTAAATTTTTCTAAAAGATAAAAACCAAAAGAGGCGTTTATAAAATTTCAATCTAAATTTTTCGCGCCATAAAGCCGAACGTCTGCCGTAGAGCGGGTTTAAGCAAGGTGTCAAAATTTTAAAATTCCGTCAAATTTAAGTGCGTAAATTTAAACCCGCATTTGCAGGCTAAAATTTTACGGAAAATTCTTATCCTTGCTGCTGCACAGCTCGTTTAAAAAGCACTCTTTGCAGTTTGGCTTGATCGCCTTACAGGTGTAGCGGCCGAAAAGCACCATGCCTTGGTGCAGCTTGCCAAGATCCGTTTTAAAAGCCTCGCTAAGATCGCGCTCCGTAAGCTCAGGCGTCTTTGCACGGCTCAGCCCCAAGCGATGCGCAACGCGAAATACGTGCGTATCCACCGCCATCACGTTTGCGCCCGCGCCCTCCAAAAGCACGACGTGAGCGGTCTTTTGCCCCACGCCCGCAAGAGATTTGAGCCCCGCTTCATCAAGCGGCACGACGCCGTCAAAGTCGCGAACTACCGCCTGCGCCATTTTGATTAAATTTACTGCTTTGTTGTTGTAGAAATTGCACGAGCTAATTAGCAGCTTTACGCTTGCCAGATTAGCCTTTGCGAGCTCTGCAACGCTAGGAAATTCCGCAAAAAAGCGCGGCGTGATTAAATTTACTCGCTTGTCGGTACACTGCGCGCTAAGCATCACGCAGACCAAAAGCTGATAGTTGTCTTTAAATTTCAGCTCGCTGCGCTCTTCTGCGAAGTTTTGTAAAATTCTCTTTTTTATCTCTAAAATATCTTTTTTACTTCTCATGAGCGAATATTACCGCAATTTTCGTAAAAGCGAATTGAATGTTAACTACTTTGAGTTATAATTTTTGCTAAATTTTTTAAAGGAAAAACGATGAGAAAACTTATATTTTCGACACTTAGTTTGGCTGTGGCTATGAGCCTGAACGCTACCGTTTACGCAACCGCAAACGGCAAAGAGATTACCGAAAAAGAGCTTGCGCCGCTTCTTAGCGGGCTTGGGAACGTAAATATCGACGCTCTTCCGCCGACTCAAAAAAAGGAGCTGATCGACAAAGGTATCGAGCTTCAGCTACTAATTGACGAGGCGAAAAAATCGGGCGTAATGGACGACGATATGTATAAAAAGGAGCTTGATTTTCTCATCTCCACATCCTATGGCCCCGGTCGCTACGACAAGAGCTACGAAGAGCAGGGGCTTGATTATCCGTTTAGCTACGTAAGATGGACTGAAAATCGAAATATGAGCGAGTATCTAAGGCTGGTAAATGAAAATTTGATAAAGCTGGATAAGCTCATAGACGCAAAATACCCTATCGAGCAGGTAACGGAGGCGTTTGAGTCGCTACAGACTTCGCAGAATAAGCCGCTTATGGTTTTGCTTGATTACGGCGAGGCAAATTTAACCGAACTTGATAGCTATCTAAATCACGATAAAAAAATCATTATAAATTCTGCGCCAGTAAACAGGGATGTGATAAACGTCGCGTTCGTCGGAGTCGGCGGATTTGCTACCGGTATGCACCTGCCTAATATCTCAAAGCTTACGGATAAGTACAAAATTTACGCGACCATGAACCGAAGCGGACATAAGGCAAAGGCGGTGGCGCAGCAATATGGAGCAAGCTACGCTACTTCAAATTTAGACGATATTTTAAATGACAAAAACGTCGATCTGGTGATCATCTCCACAAGGCACGATAGCCATGCAGAGCTTACTTTAAAGGCGCTTGAAGCGGGTAAAAACGTATTTGTAGAAAAGCCGCTTGCGACGAATAAAGAGGAGCTTGAAAAGATAAAGAAATTTTACGAAGGGGAAGGCGACAAGCCCGTTTTATTCGTGGGATTTAATAGGCGATTTAGCGCTTACGCGCAGGAGATAAAAAAGCACACGAGCACTAGAATAAATCCGATGATAATTAGATATAGAATGAACGCGGGCTACATACCGATGGATCACTGGGTGCACGAAAACGGCGGCAGGATGGTGGGCGAAGCGTGCCATATAATAGATCTGATGACGGCGCTAACGGGAAGCGAGATACAGAGCGTATTTTCACAGGCGATCACGCCGAGCAACGAAAAATATAGCGCCGATGATAACAAATCCATCGTCTTAAAATACAAAGACGGCTCGGTGGCAAATATCGAGTATTTCGCAAACGGCAGCAAGGAGCTAAGCAAGGAATTTATGGAGATACACTTCGACGGCAAGAGCATCGTTTTGGACGATTATAAAAACCTAAAAGGATATGGAGTGGGGCTGAAAGAAATTTCAACGAGCGTAAGCCAAAAGGGGCAGCTTGAAGAGCTCGAGGTGCTATTTGGGACTCTAAAAAAAGGCAAAAGCTGGCCGATAGAGCTTTGGGATATGGTGCAGACGACGGAGATTTCGTTTTTGATATGAGTTCGTTAGTGCAAGATAGGCTTAAAAAATACGATAAAATTTTAATAATTGGACCATATCCGCCTCCTCTTGGCGGAGTGTCTGTTTATATTTATAGACTAAGTAGGTCGCTAGATAATTCGCAAGTATTTGATGTATCTAAGAAAGGTTTTAAGAAATATATCGATTTGTTTGCGGTATTATGCAAAACAAAATTTAGAGCTGTAAATATTCACTCGTTTGGCATTATGATAGTTTTTGTGCTTATGATTACTAGGCTTTTTAAAAATTTTGATTTAATTGCTACCAGCCATAATCCAAGGTTGTTTGAGGAGAGCTCTAAATTTAAGGCATTGATTTATAGAGTCTTTTTTTATTACGTAGATGTTTTGATGGTGGTTAATAAACACATTTTGGACGATTACAAAAGTAGGAATTTGCATATTCCAAAAAGTATTATAATCGAGCATGCTTTCTTGCCGCCACCGTTAGAGGAGGAAGATAAAATTTTAGCTACCTACCCCGAATCTTTTTACGATTTTATAAAAAGTAAGACGCGGATAATAACGGCAAACGCATTTCAAATATCTTTTTATAAAAATACCGACCTATACGGGCTTGATATATGCATAGAGCTCACGGCCAAGCTAAAAAATGTCTATCCAAATTTAGGGTTTATTTTTGCGCTAGCAAATGAAAAGGTTAATACGGAGTATATAGATAAAATGCGTCTGCGTATAAAAGATTTAAATTTAGAGGAAAATTTTTATTTTCTGACGGGGCAAAAAGAGCTTTGGCCTATATTTAAAAAGGCTAGCTTAATGATAAGACCTACGAATACCGATGGCGATGCCCTTAGCATTAGAGAGGCTTTATATTTTAAATGCCCTGCGATAGCAAGCGATGTATGCGATAGACCGACAGGAACGATTTTATTTAAGAACAGAAATTTAGGTGACTTATACGATAAAGTAAAGGATATTTTATGTTAGATAATGTGATTTTTAGAAAAGATGAAATAATAAAAATATGTTGTGATAAAAAAGTTTTACACCTAGGATTTATACAGCATAAGTTGTATGAACAAAAAATCAAATCAAATGATTGGCTTCATAGCAAAATTGCAGAAGTTGCTAGCTCCTTAGTCGGTTTTGATTATTTGCAAGAAGATGTAGAAATTTTGAAAGATAAATACGGATATATTGCATATTACGCAGATGTTACTCAACTGGATAAGCTTGAATATCAAGATAAATTTGATATTGTGGTATGTGGAGAACTGATTGAACATATTGAAAATCCTGGCCTAATGCTGGATGGTATAAAAAGATTTATGCATAATGAATCATTATTAATTATCACTACGCCGAATCCTTGGTCTAATGAGCGTATTAGACTAATAAAGTCTGGGAAGCTCGAAAATTTATGGTTAAATAAAGAGCATGTTTGTTGGTATAGCTTTGAGACATTAAAGCAATTATTGGACAGAAAAGAATATGTAGAGAAAAAATATGACTATTATTACTCAGAAAACAAAAATATGTTTTTTAAGACAAAATCCTGTTTAGACTATATTAAAATTTTGAAAAGAATATTAGTATATCAGTTCACTAAAAGACAAAATTATGACGGTCTATTTTTTATTGCTAAAGCAAAGAGTAGAGATGATTAGTAAAGCGAAATGGTTTTTAGATAAAACCTCTCCCATTATTTTCGGCATAGATGATATTACAAATTCAAAATGTCAGTCACGTTTTTTAAGAGAGCAATGTGATTGCGGTTATCTTGGATTAGGTGATGGAGGTCTATACAATTATTTTGTAAACTATTTATTAAATAAATATCCAGAAATTAGAGTTACATATTTTTTGGTAATGAATTCGCACTCAACATATTTAGATAACGGTAAAACTGGATCTATATACAATAATGATGATTTTTTAAAGCTATTAAATTCTATTCTTGGTAGATCTGATGAGATAGCATACCATGGACATAATCATGGATATTCCAATGCTACATTGATGGATAGAAAATGGTGCAGGGAATTTGAGCAGTATTCTCCGGGTGAGTATTTTAATATTATAAAAAATGATTTAGATCTTTTCAAAAAAACATTTGGCTACCAAATTTTAGGAGGAAGAACTCCGTGCTATAGTCTCAGAGAAGATTTGGTTGGAGGGTTAATTGACTTAAAATTTCGCTGGTGGTCTTTTGATTTCGAGCCTTTTAAGAATAATATTTCTTTGAAGTATGGCGATGATAAAATTCTAGCAATGCCGTCAAATATAAGTGGCGATGCTTTTATATATGGAAGGAATGCATTAAAAAGTAAAATTAAGCATTTTCTAAATATCCTTAAAATAGAAAATATGATAAAAAATAGATATGTGATTAGTATAGCAGAACATTTTATGAATGCTAGACCAGATGGGAAGAGGCAAACGCCAAATGTTTATGATGATATAAATTCTTTAGATTTTCTTTTTGGATATCTAAG
>NZ_CALHHT010000108.1 GCF_938031315.1 uncultured Campylobacter sp. | reverse complement strand
CCTACGCGATCGAGACGAACAAGATCAAAGAAGCCAGCCGTGAAGCTGGAGCAAACTATATGTCGCTGGAGACTGATTATTCAAAACAAGACGTCGGGCAAATTCGCACGCGCTTGGAAGCGTTTATCGAGCTACTTTAGCGAGTCTTACTTGAAATTTTGAAATGAAGAATTTTCTAAATTTAAAAACAAACCAAAGAAAGGAGAGGTTGCATGAAATTTAAGGAGATAGACGAATCTCGTCGCGGCTTTTTAAAAGGAGCTTTGGCAGCGGCAGCCATCGCCGGACCCGAATCTATGCTCGCAGGCTTCACGCCGTTTAAGCCCGATTCGCTGCAGGTTTGGTCGTGCGGAGGGTTATCTGAGGCTTTTGCGCAGATAAATCAGGCGTACGAGTCCAAAACGGGGCATAATATCCAGTACACCGGCGCCTTTGCGGGGGCGCTCGGGAAGTCGCTGCTAGCCTTGCAGGGCAAGACGGAGGTTTTCGGCGCCCGCGTTTTGGAGCTAAGCCAAAAACTACGCAAAGCAGGCCTTAGCCTTCGCTTTAGACCGCTATGTTTTACCGACTACGTTTTAGTAGTGCCGAAGGGAAATCCCGCGGGCATTCGCGATCTGAAGGATCTAGCGGAACCCGGCGTGCGGGTGATGTTGCCGCTAAGGGCTTCGCCTCCGGGTAGCGGACCGGTAAAGGGAATTTTGAAAAATTCCGGCCTTACTGAGCCAGTCATGAAAAATATGATTGCCAACGGCTCATGTGTCATCCAGATGATGTGCGATCTCGTAGACGGCAAGGGCGATGCGTCCATCATCGAAAAGCGCCTAACGACGCACGATAGGTTTAAAGACAAAATCGAATACATGCCTATCGACGAGAAACTCATCCCGCCGGGGCCGCTTACCTTTACGCTAAATATCATGAAATACGTAAAAGACGAGAAGCTTGCCGATGACTTTGCGGACTTCGTTTGCTCGGACGGGCAGGAAATTTTCGAGCGGCACGGCTTTACCTCCATCCATTCGGCGCGCGGGCTTGAACTCATAGAAAGGTTTGGTGTAAAAGATGTTTAGTATCGTAAATATGGCAAAGATGAAAAAAGTCTCTAGGCTAACTAAAATTCGTCGTTTGGTGCAGCTGATTTTTATCGGCGCGATCGGGCAATGGGCGTATTATGGGATTTTTAGATGCCCATTTATCGTGCCTTTCGTAAACTGTCAATCCTGTCCGATCGTTACGTGCTGGGGGCGGATCGCGACCGTGTTTTTTGGCTTTTGGCTATTTATCCCCGTGCTGGTCATTTTCCTCGGGCGCGCGTTTTGCGGCTGGCTTTGCCCGGGCGGATTCGTAAATCAAATGCTCGGCAAATTTGCCGCTTTTAAGCTTAAGCTAAAAAACAATAAGAAGCTACGGTATGCGCAAATAGGCATGGTCCTAGCCGTTTTGCTTAGCGCGGGCGTATATTTTTTCTACGGCAATCCTCGCGTTATGATCCCTATCCGCACCAGCGACGAGTATCTAAACGCCGTTATCATGTCCTTTAAATTTTCCGACTGGTACTGGGCGGTTCGCACTGCCGTCGTCGTAGCTCTCATCGCCGCGTCCTTGATCGTCGCAAATTTATGGTGCCGCTTCGCCTGTCCGAGCGGCGGCATAATGGAGCTGCTGCGTAAAATTTCAATATTTCGCGTTTATAAAACGGATGCCTGCGATAACTGCAACGCCTGTTTGCGCAAATGCGAAATGGGCACTAGGCCCGACGAGATGAACTGCACGAACTGCGGCGATTGTATGGATGTTTGCCACGCGGACGCCATCAAATTTGGAAGGAAAAAAGATTGATGAATTTTTTCGCCAAACCCTCCTTCGACAACCACCCCTGCTTTAGCAAAAAAGCGTCCGCTGCCTACGGGCGCGTGCACCTTCCCGTAGCGCCGCATTGCAATATCCAATGCAATTTTTGCAACCGCATCTACGACTGCGCCAACGAAAATCGCCCAGGCGTAACGAGGAGAGTGCAAAGCCCGGACGAGGCCGTGGAATACGTGGAAAATCTATTTAAATTTAGACAGGATATCTCGGTCATCGGTATCGCAGGGCCCGGGGATCCTATGTGCGATGCCGATAAGACCTTAGCGACTTTTGAAAAATGCAAAGCCCGCTTCCCTCATGCCCTACTTTGCCTATCCACAAACGGCCTGTCCCTGCCCGAGCATGTGGATGATATCGTGCGGATAGGCGTGAGCCACGTGACGGTGACCGTTAATGCCGTAACGCCGGGCGTAGGCGGCAAAATTTATGCGTGGGTGCGCCACAAAAACAAAATTTACCACGGCGAAGAGGGCGCTAGAATTCTTGGGGAGCGCCAAGAGGAAGGGATTCGCAAGCTAAAAGAAGCCCGTATGATCGTAAAGATCAATACGGTCGTAATCCCCGGCATCAATATGGATCACGTCCCACGTATCGCGAAAAAAGCCAAAGAGTGGCAGGTCGATATTATGAACTGCATGGCGATGATCCCCGTGCATGGCACCCCTTTTGCAAATATCAAATCGCCCTCGAATGAAGAAATTCGCAGCATGCGAAAGCTCATCGGCGGCTCCATTCATCAAATGACTCACTGCAGCAGATGTCGCGCCGACGCATGCGGCAAGCTTTGCGAGAAATAAAGACCTGCTTTGCGGGTCTTTTATCCGGCAAAGGATACACGCTCTCATAGCGCACAAAATTTTATGTAGAGATTTAAATTTAAAATTTGTCTAAATTTAGAACTAGTAAGCAGCCGATAAGCGGCTTTTTGGCTGCGGCGGTTTTTTAAAATTTAAAAACAATTTTTAAATAATATTATTTTGCTTTTATTTAACTTTGGGTATAATTCTCCCAAAATTAGGCATCAAAAAAACCGTATAACGGTAAAATAAAGGAGACATCATGGAAAACGTTTCAAGACGTGATCTGCTCAAAATGAGCCTAGTTGGCGCGGGTGCTTTAGCGCTCGGCTCCGTAAACGCAAATGCTGCGGTTAACGCTAAAGACGTCAAATTTGACGAAGAGTGGGACGTAGTCATCGTTGGTTCCGGCTTTGCGGGGCTTGCCGCAGGCATCACCGCAGCCGAAAAAGGCAATAAAGTCCTAATCCTAGAAAAAATGGGACGCGTCGGCGGTAACAGCGTCATCAACGGCGGCTTATTTGCAGTGCCCAATAACGACAAACAAAAAGCAGAGGGCGTGAAAGATAGCAACGAGCTTTTTATCAAAGACTGCCTGAAAGCGGGTCGGGGCCTAAACCACGTCGATCTCATCGATACCATCGCTACCCGCGCGCAAGACGCGTATAAGCTCACCATAAAATGCGGCGTAAAATACATAGATAAACTCTCGCATCTGGGAGGTCACTCCGTCCCAAGAACCGTTCAAACTACTAACGGCAGCGGCTCGGGCATCGTTCAGCCGATGGTCGAGTATTTTAAAAATTTACAGGGTGCGGAGCTTAGACAAAGAGCAAAATTTGATGAATTCGTTTTAGGCGAGGATGGCGGCGTAGAGGGCGTAATTATCAGAGAAAACTACAAATTTGACCCAAATAGTCTAAAAGACGATGTCGAAAATACAAGCGGCGAGAAAAAGACGATCAAAGCCAAAAAAGGCGTAGTTTTGGCAGCGGGCGGATTTTGTCGCGACGTATTTTTTAGAGAGGTGCAAGACCCTTCGATAACCAAAGAAACGGATAGCACAAATCATCCCGGCGCTACGGCGGGCGCGATGAAAGAAGCCTTTAGAATCGGTGCGATTCCCGTGCAGCTTAGCTGGATACAGTTTGGCCCATGGGCTTGCCCAGATGAAAAAGGTTTCGGAGTAGGTTCGTTGTTTAACGTAAATGCAAGCTTCCGCTACGGCATCTCGGTAAACCCTAAAACGGGCAAACGCTATATGAACGAGCTAGCCGACCGCCGCACTAGGGCTCAGGCGATGTTTAAGGTCATCGGTACCGACGGCAACTATCCGATAAATTTCTGCGACGCAAACGGCGTAAAAGCCCTACTTCCCGAGCAGCTCGAAAAGCCTTTAAATTCGGGAATTTTAAAAAAATTTGATAGCATCGATGAAATTGCGGCATTTTATAAAATTCCAGCCGATGAGCTAAAAAAGACCGTCGAGCGCTATAACGGCTTCGTAAAAGCAGGCAAAGATGATGACTTTGGCAAGCCTTTAGATAAAACTACTACTGACGGCTATGACGTTTCTAAACCGCCTTTTTACGCTATACGCGGCACGCCGAAGCTCCACCACACGATGGGCGGTATCGACATCAATACCAAAGCCCAGGTCATCTCGCTAAAAACCGAGATGCCGATCCCTAGACTATTTGCTGCAGGCGAGATCACCGGCGGCGTGCACGGAGCCAGCCGCTTAGGTAGCGTGGCGATTGCTGACTGTCTAACGTTTGGTATGATAGCGGGTGAGAATATAGGCTAATTTGAGGCGTCTTTTGAGCGTCTTTGAATGAGTTTGAAAATTTTGTCCTACGATGAACTACGTGTTCTATTTCGGACAAAATTTTCCGCACAACATTCAAATCCGCCTCAAAATACTTGCAAATTTTATCTTATATCGCAGGCTGAATTCCCTCTGTGATACTTTTACCTAATAAACTTGAAATTTTATAAATCACCTCTGTCAAAATTTTAAAAATATATGACGCTAAAGTTTTGTCATGCAGGCGAAATTTTGTATCACGTCTTACTAAAATTTAAAATTTTTAATAAAAATTATATATTCCGCACGATATAATCGCGCATCTGCTCGCAGCGCGAGCGATAGCTAAATTTCAAGGAGATTCAATGAAAATATTTAAAGCCCTGCTCGCAACAGCGCTAATCACCGCCACCCTAAGCGCTAAGACGCTTAAAGAGGGCACGCTCGTAATAGCCACGGAGGGGACTTACTCACCGTATTCTTTCTATGACGAGAAAAATAATCTTACCGGCTTTGATGTCGATATCGCTCGCGCACTGGCAAAAGAGCTAGGGCTAAAGGCGGAATTTTTAACCGCGCCGTGGGATGCGATGCTCGCGGCATTTGATGCAGGCAAAGCTGACATAGCGATGAATCAAGTAAGTATCACGCAGGAGCGCAAGAAAAAATATAATTTCAGCGAGCCTTATACTGTGGCTTATGCTGCGCTAGTAGTGCGAGCTGATAACGAGGAGATTAAGAGTTTTGCGGATCTTAAAGGCAAAAAAAGCGTCCACTCCGCTACTAGTAACTGGGCTGACATGGCGCGCAACTATGGCGCTGAAATCGTCACAGCAGACGGATTTAGCAAGGGTGTGGAACTTATCATAGCTCGTCGCGCAGACGCTACGATCAACGACAATATCACATTTTTTGACTATATGAAGCAGCGCCCGAACGCCCCGCTAAAGATCGCAGCTCAAGGCAATGAGCCGATCTATTCCGCCGTGCTGCTTAAAAAGGACGACGAGCTGACGGCGCAGATAAATTCCGCGCTAAAATCGCTAAAGCAAAAAGGCGTGCTGAAAGAAATTTCACTTAAATATTTCGGCAAAGACATTACGGAGTAAATTTTACGACCGCTTAGTTGAAGCGTGGAATTTTAAACTTAGCTGAGCGGAATTTTGCATTTTAAATTTCGCTCATAAAATTTTGGAGGAATTATGAAAAATTTAATAAAAACTTTGCTTGCGTGCGCGCTTTTAATATGCGGCGCAAACTCTAAAACGCTACGCGAAGGCACGCTTAAAGTAGCTACCGAAGGCACCTTTTCGCCATTTTCGTATTATAACGACAAAAATGAGCTCGCAGGATACGACGTAGATGTCGCGCGCGCAGTCGCCGAAAAGCTTGGTCTAAAAATAGAATTTCTAACTGCGCCTTGGGATGCGATGCTTGCAGCATTTGATGCAGGCAAGGCAGACGCTGTGTTTAATCAAGTAAGCATCACTGATGAGCGCAAGAAAAAATATGAGTATTCTGTGCCCTACACCGTCGTTTACGGAGCTATTATCGTGCATAAAGATAACAACGACATTAAAAGCTTCGAGGATTTAAAAGGCAAGAAAAATGCAGACTCCGCTACCAGCAACTGGGCACAAGTCGCTAAAAAATACGGCGCGCAAAACGTAACTGTAGATAGTTTCGCCAAAAGTATGGAGCTGCTGATCGCTCGCCGCGTAGATACCGTCGTGCGCGATAATACCGTATTTTACGACTTTTTAAAACAACGTCCGGACGCTCCGATTAAGATCGCCGCAAAGCTAAAAGATGTCGATTATAGCGCTGCAATCGTGCAGAAGGGCAATAAAGAACTCGCAGATCAAATCAACAAAGCCCTAAACGAACTCAAAGCCGAGGGCAAGCTAAAAGAAATTTCGCTTAAATATTTCGGCAAAGATGTGAGTGAATGAACGAAACAAGCAGAATTCTAGAGCTTGTTAGCAGCTCGCTAAAGCCGATGGCGCTAGCCCTGCTGCAAGTTACGATCCCGCTTACGATAATCTCATTTCTGCTTGGGCTCGTGCTTGCGGTGCTGACGGCGGTCGCACGCATCGCAAATTTTAAAATTTTAAAGCAGCTAAGCGAAATTTATATTTGGATTTTTCGCGGCACTCCGCTTTTGGTGCAGCTTTTTATCGTCTATTTCGGGCTTCCAATCGTTGGGATCACACTTGATGTTTGGGCTGCTGCGATCATTACCTTTAGCCTAAATATCGGCGCTTACGCTTCAGAGGCGGTGCGAGCTGCGATCCTATCGGTGCCAAAGGGACAATGGGAGGCGGCTACGTCTTTAGGCATGAGCTACGCTCAAATTCTGCGCCGTATTATCGCTCCGCAAGCAGCGCGCATATCGCTGCCGCCGCTATCAAATATATTTATCTCTACGCTTAAAGACACTTCGCTAGTAGCCTCGATTACGATGGTCGATATGTTTATGGTCGCTCAACGTATCGCTGCACGGGCATTCGATCCGCTCACGTTATACGTGCTGGCGGCGCTATTTTATCTAGCGGTCTGCACCCTTCTTACGTTCTTACAATCCAAGCTAGAGCGACGATTTTCAAGGTTCGTGTGATGATAAAATTTACGAACTTAACTAAGCGCTTCGGCGATCACGTCGTGCTAAATGGGCTAAGCTTAGAATTTCGCGACGGGCAAACGACAGTGATTTTAGGAAGCTCCGGCTCTGGCAAATCCACGATGCTGCGCTGCATAAATCTGCTCGAAATTCCAAGCGGCGGCGAGCTACAGCTAGGCGAGTTTAAGATAAATTTCGACGCTCCGCATAAAACAAGCGAGTATCATCCGTTCCGCGCGCATACGGGCATGGTTTTTCAAAGCTTCAATCTCTTTCCACACCTCAACGTCTTGCAAAACGTCATCGAAGCACCCGTACACGTGCTAAAGCAGCCACGCGAGCTTGCCGAGGCAAATGCAATGGCGCTGCTAAAAAAGGTCGGTATGGCGGATAAAGCTGGCGCGTATCCGGCTCGCCTCTCCGGCGGTCAGAGCCAGCGTGTAGCGATCGCGCGGGCGCTTGCGATGCAGCCTGAGTTTTTGCTGCTGGATGAGCCTACGAGCGCGCTTGATCCCGAGCTTGAGGCACAGGTGCTAAAGACTATCGCCGAGCTTGCCGCAGAGGATCGCTCGCTTATCATCGTCACGCACAATATGGGCTTTGCACGCAAGATCGCAGATAGAATTTTATTCTTAGACGGCGGAGTTATCGCATTCGACGGCGACGCAGAGGAATTCTTCGGTAGCAGCGACGAGCGCATAGCTAAATTTATCGGAGCGATGAGCTTTTAAATCCATTAAATTTCAAGGAGAAAAGATGAAAGTAGATACCCTAATCGTAAAGGGCATAGAGGCCAAGTCCAACC
>NZ_CALHHT010000107.1 GCF_938031315.1 uncultured Campylobacter sp. | reverse complement strand
GGTGTAAAGGCGCACCAGCACGGTTTTCAGCACCTCGGCCGTATTGCGCGCTGCCATCGCGCGCTTGACCAGGCGGCCTTCCTGCTCAAAGCGCCTTTTCCAGTTGCATTGCAGCGTGGGGGCATTGAGCTGATCCCAAAAAGGCTGAAAAACATAGCGGTTTTCCAGCAGCAACTGAATCGGCCCGGCGTATTGCTCCCAAATCAGCGCGGCCAGCTCGCCTTGTCCGTCCGTTAAAGCCTTGGACTGGCTTAGATACTGCGCGGAAATTCCGTTTTGAATTTCGATTAGGCTTGCAGACACGGACTTGAGCGCAGATAAAATTTGAGCGAAGCTCTTATCTAACTCACCGTGAGCGAGATTTGTCCTTTGGATCATCTCTCCTGCTTTTTCAAGCTCTTCTTGTGTAATCGCCATACTTCGCTTCTCGGCTTCCATCACGCTTTCAAAAGCGCCGATTTTTTCATCGATTAGGCGGTTTAGCCTTTCGGTAAAATTCGTAGAGCTCATCATCGCAAATGAGCGCGAAATTTCAGAATTAGCGTTTAAAATTTCACTCAGATAGCCCTGTGTTATTTCGTCTTTGTTCCAGAAAAAATTTTTAGTGGAATTTTTGTATTTGATGAGCAGACGCTCATATTTGCTAATGCCTTTTTTCTCAAAATATATCCACCAAAGCGCTAAGAAAATTCCATAGATCGAGACGTAAAACGCCGTACCTACGCCGCCTAGAAGCTGCGCGATCTCGGTTTCGAGCCCATCAATGTTACTTGAGGAAAAGTGCGGCATCGAAATCGCAATCGAGATGAAAGTTCCTAAAATTCCAAGCATCGGAAAGACTGCCGACGCGACGGAAGCGTAGTTTTGATTACGCAGCGAGTAGCCGTATTCGTCCACAAAAAGATCAAAGCTAGCATCGGATTTTTTCTTACCACCAATGCTTAGAAGATTGGCGACGATGTAATTTTTCAGCTCACGCTTGAAATCATCGATATTATTTTGAAAATTTAAGCAGCCGTATTCTGCATTATGACGAGCTAAAATTAGTGCAATAATGAGCAAAACCGCAAGCATCAGGATCGAGTGCGTTTCTACCTTCAACCCGATAAGCCCCAAATAGCCCAGCAAAAACACCACAAAAACCGCGATCGGCAGAGCTGCGATCTTAAAAAAAACGCCCGCTAGCGAGCGCTCCTTCGCCTCAGGTAGCGTGATATCGAGCACTTCGTTATTCGGGCGATCCATATTAGTTCCTATTTAGGCAATTTAGATTGTCAAATGCGACCTGCAAGCGCGCCACCATACTCTGCTCGCCCGCTCTCAGCCATTTGCGAGGATCGTAGAATTTTTTATTCGGTTTATCCTCGCCTTCCGGATTGCCGATTTGAGCTTGCAAATAGCCGCAATTTTTGCCCTCATAAGCGCGCACGCCGTCCCAAAACGCCCACTGCGTGTCAGTGTCGATATTCATCTTTACCACGCCGTAGCTAACGGCTGCCTTGATGTCGGAGGTCTCGCTGCCGCTGCCGCCGTGAAAGACGAAATTTACGGGCTTTTCGGATTGCAGATTAAATTTCTCGCGCACGAATTTTTGCGAATTTTTTAAAATTTCAGGTCTCAGCACGACATTGCCCGGTTTATACACGCCGTGGACGTTGCCGAAGCTTGCTGCAATGCTGAATCTATCGCTGATTTTGCCAAGTCGTTCGTAAGCTAGCGCGACATCTGCGGGCTGGGTGTAAAGCCGCGCGTTATCGACGCCGGTATTATCGACGCCGTCCTCTTCGCCGCCCGTGACGCCAAGCTCGATCTCAAGCGAAATTCCAAGATCGCTTAAAATTTCCAAATACTTCTCGCAGGTCGCTAAATTTAGCTCCAAATCATCCTCGCTAAGATCGAGCATGTGCGAGCTAAACAGCGGCACGCCGTGAGCTTTTTTATGAGCGGCATTAGCTTCGATGAGCTCGTCAATCCACGGGAGCAGCTTCCTTGCGGCATGATCGGTATGTAAAATCACCGCAACGCCGTAATGAGCCGCCAAAGCATGCACTTGATGTGCGCCTGCGATAGCGCCTAAAACTGCGGCATTAGGGCAAGTAGCGCCCGCATAAAACGCTGCGCCGCCGTTGCTAAACTGAATTATTACGGGCGAATTTGCGATTTTAGCGCTTTCCAAGACGGCGTTTATGGAATTTGATCCCACTACGTTTACCGCAGGGATCGCAAAGCCCTGCTGCTTCGCATACGCATAGACCTTACTTACGTCATCGCCGCTTAAAACGCCCGGTTTTACTATATCTAAAACGCCCATTTTTAGCTCCTATATTATTTATACTCGATTTTAGCGTTTTTGTGAAGATCTGCCGCTTTTTGCTCGACTACTTTCGCCGCTTTTTGCTGTCTAAGCACGCGCTCAATAAAAGGCTTTGCTTCGCTTTGACTTAACTGCTTTTTAGCTTGAGACTCCTCTTTTAACACTACGTGATATCCGACTCTGCTTCTAATCGCTTTAGTAGTGATTTGACCATCTTTTATCTTAGAGATCGCATCAGCAAAAGGCTTGACCTGATCGCTAGGCATCCAGCCTAGCTCGCCGCCGGTTTGTTTAGCCTGCGGATCGATAGATTTAGCTTTGGCAAGCTCTGCAAATTTAGTAAATAGTGCACTGTCGCTAAGCCCTTTTAACTGCTTAATAATATCGTTTGCCTCGGCTTCAGTTTTAACGACGATCTGAGCCGCTTTGATTCTCGCAGGCTCGGTAAAGCGCGCTTTGTTTTTGTTATAAAAATCGGCTATTTCTTTATCGTCGATATTTATTTTGCTGGCTTCTTTAGCCTGCCATACACGAAGCGCTAAGTTATCTTTTACGATTTCAAGCTCTTTTTTATAAACGTCTTCGTCCATAACGCCCGATTTTTTAGCTTCATCCGTTAGCAGCATCAGATCGATACCTTTATCGATAAGCTCCTTCTTTTGATCGGCATTAAGAGCGGCGATATCTACATTGCCTATGCCTTGAAGTAGCGGAGCAAGCTCTTTTTCGGTTACGTCTTTGCCATTTACGGTAGCGTAAACGGTAGCGTTAAGGCTGATAGCGGCAGCCAAACTAAGTGCTGTAAATAAAACTTTTTTCATCATAATTCCTTAAAAAAATTTTAATGGCGATTATAACTCAAAGTTGTTAACAATCAAACTGTACTTTAGAATTTTAGGGTAGAATTCCGACTTGAGGAAATGTAAATGAGAAGTAAAAAAGATATTTTAGAG
>NZ_CALHHT010000106.1 GCF_938031315.1 uncultured Campylobacter sp. | reverse complement strand
CTTGCCGCTTGGCTATACCCCATTAAAAAAGACTTGAATTATACAAAAACCGTAACCAAAAGTCAAGATTAATCTCAAGATCTATTAGTGGATTAATGAAACTTAGCAAGAGACGCGATGAATAAATTATATTATACAAATAAAAAAGGCTCTAGCTAGAGCTAGAGCCAAAAATTAGCAAAACTAGTTAATCCTAGTATACTACACCCATGCCACCAAATTTGAATTTGCCACCATTTTGAGAGATGTTAGCTTTAATTTGTGATAAACCAGGTAGACCCCAAACATTACCACATAGACCACTAGTCGATACAGTAGCTCCAATTGTACCATTAACATTATCAATCTTAGTATCATCAACTGTTAGGCATACCTCTTTTTTAACTTTTACAGGATTAGCAACATTTGACATTTTTTCAATTTTATCAGAGAAATTACCCTGTGAAGTGTAGTAAGAACCTAGATCAGTTATTAATGTCTGAACATTTGTGGCTGCCTTAGAAACCTCAGCGTCATCACGAGTAGCTGCAAGTCTTGGAATAGCAACAGCTGCCAAAATACCTAAAATAACGATAACGAAGATCAACTCGATCATAGTAAAACCTTTTTTCATGGTTTACTCCTTAAATAAAATTCATCCCGCATACCTATATGCGAAACTTGGCGGAATTATAGAGAAAAATTTAAAAATTGTCAATAGTTTTTAGCAAATTTTTTACAATTTATTTACAAAGCCCGATTCTGCGGGCATTGTAAAATCAA
Source organism: uncultured Campylobacter sp. (assembly GCF_938031315.1). Lineage (GTDB taxonomy): Bacteria > Campylobacterota > Campylobacteria > Campylobacterales > Campylobacteraceae > Campylobacter_B. The sequence goes on along the minus strand of NZ_CALHHT010000106.1, from coordinate 2,743 downwards.
AATTTTAAGCCCATTCGGTCTATTAATGTATTTTGACGGACCTCTGCACATTGATGCTATAAAAATTATTTGCTTTCATTATTGTACGTCGCGCGATAAGCCATATGGCTATTCGAGATACAGGGATTCTACAGCCCATATCGCTTAGTCAAAATTTCATAGTTTTCTACTCGTCTATCGCGTAAAAACGGCCACCAGCGGCGCACGTTTTCGCATCTTTGCATATCGATGGTTACGACTTCGCATAGCTCATCGGCGCTATTTGCGCGAAATAGCTGCTCGCCCTGCGCGCCAAAAACAAAGCTATTGCCCCAAAACCTAATCCCCTCTTCGCTGGCAAGCCGCTCTACACGCTGTTTATTCGGCAGCACCTCTAAAGTTTCGCCGTTAAATTTTATCTCTATCGAAATCTTTAAATTCTCTCGCACCGCCTCATTTTTCGCGGGCAAAATTTCACCGCCGATCGCCATTTTGCCGCTATCCGTTAGCGCCCCGTTATTAAAGGATAAAATTCCGCCCTCGCTTAAAATTTTACTATCGCCGCCTGCATCTACGGAGCGCAAAATTTTATCGCTAGCTGCTCCGCCGTCGCTTACTGGCAGAATTTTATTTCCCCCGGATAAAATTTCATCCGGCGAGACTTCGCTAAGCGCGGCTTTTTCAAAGCCTACGCGATTTACGGCGATTACGGGCAGGGAGTTTGCCACCGCGTGCCCGCGCTGTACCGCGACCCAGGCCTCCAGCTGGCGCGCCTTTTCATCCTCGTCGTCGCCGTCAAACCAGCCGATCGCGGTCGGATAGATAAGGATCTCCGCCCCGCGAAGCGCCATCGCGCGCGCAGCCTCCGGATACCACTGATCCCAGCACACGAGCACGCCGAGCCGCCCGACGCTCGTATCTATCGGCTCAAAGCCCAAATCGCCCGGCGTGAAATAAAATTTTTCATAAAACTGCGGATCGTCCCGGATATGCATCTTGCGGTATTTGCCGGCAATGCTGCCGTCGCGCTCGAAAACCACGGCGGTGTTATGATACAGCCCTGCCGCGCGGCGCTCGAAAAGCGAAGTAACGAGCACGACGCCGAATCTCTTCGCCACCTCGCTCCACAGCTGCAAATCGTGCTCGAAATCTCGCGCATAGTCGAAATTTGCGGTATTTTCGCGCTGGCAGAAATACTGCGTCTGATGCAGCTCCTGCAGCACGACAAGCTGCGCGCCTTTCGCGGCGGCGCGCGCGATGAGCTCGATACTACGCGCTATCGTGCGCGCTTTAGTTCCTTCAAATTTATGCGAGATCAGCCCAACTTTTAAAATTTTCATATTTTTCCTTCGATCTAAATTTAAAGCCTGAATTTATTCATGCACGAGCAGTGCAGCGAGCCGTTTTGGCGGATGAAAACGCGCGCGTTCACTCCCACTACTTCGCGATTCGCGCACGCTGTTCGCAGACGCGACAGCGCCAGCTCGTCCGCCGCGCGATTTGGATCGTGCGGATCTGCGGGGTCCGCGTAGGTGGGCACGATGAGCGCGCCGTTTAAAAAGGCGAAATTTGCGTAAGTCGCGGGCAGCCTGCGCCCCCGATAAAAGATCGCGCGCGGGATCGGCAGTTCGATCACGTCGTATCCGAGCGATGAAATTTCATCCTTCATCGCACCAAGCTCCGCGTAATGCAGATCGCTCAGATCGTCGCACGACGAAATAGCCACAGTGCGCGGGCTTAGAAAGCGCGCCAGGGTGTCTACGTGGCTGTCGGTATCATCGCCTTTTATAAAGCCGCGTCCCAGCCAGATTATGTTTTTTAGCCCGAAAATTTCACGCAGCCGCGCATCCAGCTCGGCCTTGCTTAGCGAGTTGCGATTTTCGTTTAGCAAACACGTGCTGGTAGTTAACATCGTGCCCGCGCCGTCAAAATCGACGCTGCCACCTTCTAAGATCAGATCTACGTCTCGCAGCGGGCGGGCGTTCGCGGCGTAAAGCTTAGAATTTAGCGCGTCGTCCTTGGCGCTTGCAAACTTGCCGCCCCAGGCATTGAAACGAAAATTTAGCCCCGTGATTTTGCTGCCCTCCTCTACGTCGATCGCGCCGTAATCGCGGATCCACGTATCGTCGGTGTCGATTTGCGCGAAGCTCGCGTTTGCTAAGCCGCCGCAAATTTGCTCAAAATCCTCGCGGCTCGGCGCGATCGCGACGACCGGCTCAAACTTCGCTGCAGCGGCGATAAAGTCGCGATAAGCCGCCCGTATCTCGCCTAAATACGGCGCCCAGTCGGTACCTGCGTGCGGCAAGGACGCCAAAAGCGCCTCTTGCTCTTCCCATTCGGCGAATGCTCTCATTTTTGCTCCAAGATTAAAATTTCACGGATTATAGCGAAGGTCGGTTTAAAAAGATATTTGTGGATGGTGCGCCCGGAGGAATTCGAATCCCCGACCTTTTGAACCGCAATCAAATGCTCTATCCAGCTGAGCTACGAGCGCACGAAATAAAAGAAAACGGGATTATAGCGTTTTTAGCTTAAATTTAGCCAAAAAGACGGTTTAAATTTCGACATGCGATAAATTTTAGCTTCACATTTTTTTCGCATTTTTGTGTTTGCCAGATCGCGACGCCCAGTTTTTCGTTTAAATTCCAACGTGCAAGAATTTTAGCCTACTCAAATTTACCTTGTATCGCGGTATCGCGCCGAAATTTAACTTGCTTAAGAATTCTGCTCGCATCTTGGAATTTAAAATTTATCCTACTTAAAA
>NZ_CALHHT010000105.1 GCF_938031315.1 uncultured Campylobacter sp. | reverse complement strand
AAACCTCAATAAAATCGCACTTGAGGGTAAGATCGATCCACTCATCGGACGCGAAAAAGAGATCGAAAAGACGCTGCAAACCCTCTGTCGCCGCAAGAAAAATAATCCGATCTTAGTGGGCGAAGCAGGGGTTGGTAAAACCGCGATCATTGAGGGCATCGCGCTAAAAATCGTCCGCGGCGAAGTGCCAGAAAAGCTAAAAAACAAGGTGATTTACGCCCTTGATGCTGGCGCGCTGATCGCAGGAACTACGCTGCGCGGGGAGTTTGAGGAGAGGCTAAAAGACCTTATAGACGAGTTTAGCGCCAATCAAAACGCGATTTTATTTATCGATGAAATTCACACGATCGTTGGCGCAGGCACGGGCAATCGCAACGAACTTGATATGTCAAACATCCTAAAGCCTTCGCTTGCAAGCGGCGAGCTATCGGTCATCGGCGCTACTACATACGGCGAATACCGCTCGTTTTCGCAGGATAAAGCGCTTAGCCGCAGGTTTTGTAAGATCGATGTGAGCGAGCCTAGCATTGACGATAGCGTCGAAATTTTAAAAGGCGTAGCCAAAAAATATGAGGAATTTCACGGCGTGAAATTTAGCGACGAAATTTTGCGAGATAGCGTAACGCTTGCTAAAAAATATCAAAGCGATAAATTCCTTCCCGACAGCGCCATTGATCTCATCGACGAGGTGGGCGCGAGCTTTGCGTTTAAGCCACACGAAGCTCCTCTTGAAATCAGTAAGGATGATTTAGTAAATACACTTTCGATTAGCGCGAATATCGCAAATTTAAGCAGTAGCGTCGATAATAAACAGGTACTAAAAAATCTGGAAGCCAATATCAAGCGTGAAATTTTCGGTCAAGACGAAGCGGTTAGCAGTCTTTGTAAGGCGCTTCTACGCTCTTACGCCGGGCTTGGAGGCGCAAGCTCCCCAATCGGCGTATTTTTGTTCGCAGGTAGTAGCGGCGTGGGCAAAAGTGAGCTAGCCAAGGTCTTAGCCGCGCAGCTTGGAGTACATTTTGAGCGCTACGATATGAGTGAATATATGGAAGCTCACAGCGTCTCGAGGCTCATCGGAGCACCTCCTGGATACGTGGGCTTTGAAAATGGCGGAATTTTAACGAATAATATCAAAAAGCACCCTTACAGCGTCATTTTATTTGATGAGGTAGAAAAAGCTCATCCTAGCATGACGAATATTTTTTTAGGAATTTTCGATAACGCAAGTCTTACCGATAACAACGGCGTTACGACCGATTTTAAAAATACGATCATAATAATGACGTCGAATTTAGGCACGAAAGAAGCGCCGCAAGTTGGATTTACGAAGGACGAGAGCTATAAAGTAGATAGTGCCATAAAAAGCTTTTTTGCGCCAGAATTTCGCAATCGTATCGATAAAATCATAAATTTCAACCGCCTAAGCACCGAAATTTTAGAAAAGATCGTGGATAAAACGATCCGCGAGCTTGAAGCGGGGCTGAAAAACGTAAAATTTAGCCTAAGCAAAGCGGCGAAAGATTTCATCATCACGCGCGGCTACTCCGATGAGTTCGGCGCGCGAAACCTAAAGCGCGAGATCGGCACGCAGATCAGCGACCGTATAAGCGAGGAGCTACTTTTCGGCGCGCTGCAAAATGGCGGCACGGTTGAGATCGACAGCGATGGCGCGGAGCTTGAGTTTAAATTTTTTGCCGCAAGCAAAGCCTTGCAGCTAAGCGGCGCAAAGAGTGCGGCAGAGGAAGCGGGCGGCGATGGCGCAAGCAATAAGGCCTTAAGCGAAAGCTGCGGTGGCGAATCGGGCACGAAAGCGGCCGTTTCGGAAGCAAAGAATGAGAAATCATTTTAGAAATTTTAAAATTTCGTCCGCGCAAGCCGAATCAGACGCGGGCGCAAAATTTAACATAAAATTTCACGCAGAATTTTTTGCTAGGCGGAGTAGGGGGCGCGGCGCAGAATTTGACTGCCCTTGCTCTATGCTATGTGCTGCGACAAAAGGCGAGAACAAAGCGAGCGGAAGAGAATTCGATCCGCGACTACATCTGGCGCGAAATTTTGCGCGCGGCGAAGTGGCGAGCGCGGAGAAAATTTCATCGCGGAATTTTGCACGCAGCAGCTAAAATTAGGGCTTTTGCACTCTATCGCAAAATTTAATCGTGGATCTGAATTTGGCGAGAGGCTGGCTAAAACAAGCGAGCTTTGCCCGAATGAGTTTAAATTTAACGAGCAGATTTGCGCGGCTAAGTCGCAACGAAATGGATTCCGCCGCGTAGTGCAAGCTCATAAATTTAAAGAATTTCAGGTAACGCAGGTGTGTAAATTTACAGAATTCCGCGTAGCTCAAGCGGGCAAATTTACAGAATTCCACGAGAGCAAAGCGCTTGAGTTTAAAAAATTTAGCCCACAAAGCGTTCGGGGCGTACAAAATGTACAAAGCGCGCTGGGTGTTCAGAGCTTGCAAACTGCTCAAAGCGCGCGGCACATCTCGCAGCACGGAGAAAATTTAACTGCGAAATTTCGCGATAAAATTTATGCGAAAGCGCAACCGAGCGCTAAATTTAGCGCGGGATTTTATGCGGGCAAAAATGTAGAGCTCGCCGCGAAATTTCATAAAGCGGTCGCCGCGGAGCCGCGATGAGAAAGTTTTACGACTTCC
>NZ_CALHHT010000104.1 GCF_938031315.1 uncultured Campylobacter sp. | reverse complement strand
AAATTCATGAAAATTTATGTTTTATACGGGAATGATGGACTAGCTGGCGGAGTGGTTGGAGTTTATCGGTGCCGTGCGGCGATAGGCGGTTTAAATTTTAAAATTTGCAGCGTTTGGCTTGACGCACTGCGCGGCGGTGGAAATTTTATCGCGGATCTGTCGTCGTGGCGCAGTAATGGGAGGGCGTGCGCTTGCGCTTTATACGCGGGTTTGGCAGTTAAAGGGCGGACGGCTTTGCGGCACTTGCTACTGCGGCAGTAGCAATAGCGGCTAGAACAAAATAGGTGCAATGCCTGAGCTACAAAATTTAGATCGAAAACACTCGGGATGTGAGAACTTCTAGCGATAATCTTAGCTCGTCCGATTCGGAATTTTGATTGAGGGTATTTGGGCGATAAAATTTAATCAAAAAGCTACCAGCAGTGAAATTTTGCGATTTTAAGAACGGCAGGAATTTTACTACTTGAAAGCAGCGGGGATTTGCGGCTTTTTATATAATTTTTCTGTGAGTCTGCTGTGATCTTTTTTGGATTTTTCAAAATTCCTGGCGGTCTTTGTGCGGTCTATTTACGGCGGAATTTCACGGCTCGGCTAAATTTACAGAGCCATTTTAAATTTAGAAGGTCGTTTTAAATTGTGCAGAGGACAAAGTAGTCGAAATGAGGTATCCAGTTTTAAATTTGCAAAGCCGTTTAAATTTGTAAAGTTACTTCCCGCCGCGCCTCTTTTTTGAACGCTCTTAGCACGCGTAAATTTTAATCGGCAGCTTTATCTAATCCGCAAAATTTTAGTTTTTGAAATTTTATAAATTTTCGAGCTTGCGTTTTGGCTGAAATTTTGATCCACAACCTTGTCCGCCGCCGCTTTCGCCCAGGCTTCGTCGAAGTTTTGTCCGTTTAGATTTGCGCTGCTGGAGTATAGCCAGTCAAATTGCCTCAAAAACTCCTCATGGGCGCACCCTTTTACGACGCGCACGGCGGTGCCGTTCGGGTATAAAAAGGTCGTTTTTCTCGCGCGGCGCACCAAATTTTTAAATTTAGCTGGCACGCGAGCGAGATTTTTTAGCTCGCTAAGCTTCGCCGTCGTTATGAGGCAGGGTTTATCCGCTGCTCGGCGTTTGAGCACATTTATCTCGCGAAAATCCTTACTCAAAAATCCCGCCGTCGTATCAGTCTGCGCCAAATAGATCATCTCTCCTCCAAATTTACGCCTTTTTCCTATCTTTAGCTAGCAAAAATATGCACGAGATAATGAGCGTAAAGCCCGCAAAATCAAGAAACACGAACTCCGTCCCCAGCCAAAAATAGGCAAACGCCGCCGCGCTCACCGGCTCGATGCACGCTATCATGCTCGCCCTGCTAGCGCCTATTATCTTTAGCCCCGTCATGTAAAAGCTAAACGCGCATATCGTGCCAAGGATCACTACCGCGGCAAGCGCTGCAAAGCCCTGCGCGTCGCTCACGCCGCCTAGCTGCCAAACCCGCGTGTAAAGCGCGAGCGCGCCGCCGCCGATGACCATCCCCCAGCCTAAATTTAACGCGACGGGGTATTTTTGATTTAGCTTCGTGGGAATGAGGCTGTATATCACGACGCCAAGCGCGCTAATCAGGCACCAAACCAGCGCCTCCGCGCTGATAACGAGCGAACCCAGATCGCCGTGAGTGGCGAGCAGCACGACGCCCAGCACCGCGAAAATGAGCGCGATGAGCTCGACCTTTTTAGGCGCGCGCCGCTCCAAAAAGCAAACTACGGCAAGGATGAGCGCGGGCGCGGAGTACTGGATCACGGTCGCGACGGCGGCATTTGAGAGCTCAATGCCGCAAAAGTACGAATACTGCGTCATCATGAGCCCAAAAAAGGCGTAGATGAGCAGCTGCGGCAATAGCGCGCGATCTTTTAGCGGCGCAAAGGCTAGGCGCGGCGAGCGAGCGATGTAATACGCTACCATCGCAAGCCCGGCGAGGCCTAGGCGGTAGGGCACGAGCCAGTCGGCGCTGACGCCTTTTTGCGTGAACAGATACTGCCCGCAAACACTGCTAAATCCCCATAATACGCCGCCAAGAAGCGTGATGAAAACGCCAAAAAATTCGCTCTGAGATCTCATTTGCCGCCTTAAATTTAAAGCTAAAGTATATAAGCTTATGCTTAAGCTGGGGTTAAACCTAGACTAGTCGGTTATATCTAAATTTATGCCAAATTTTACAGCAAAATCCTCTAACCAACAACCAAAGCCCAACTTTTGTCCCAAATAGATAAAGTATTTTTGATTGCAATAAACTAATGAGCCACGTAGAACTAAATTCTGAGTGGCACAAATTTGTAAGTTTTTTATATGATTTTTATGCCAATTCTATAAGTTATTTACTTAAATATACTTGCTTTTAGATTGTAAAATAGTGTATAATAAATAAATTTATAATTAGGATACATAATGAATTATGATAGTTTTTTACTTAAACTAAAAGAGGCAGGTATAAAATTTTATAGATTTAAGACCGGAACTCCTGCAAGGGTTGATAAAAGAAGTGTGGATTTTTCAAAAATGGAAGCTCAAAAAGGAGATGAGCCTATAGTACCCTTTTCGTTCTCTACAGATAGAGACTCTATACAAAAGGAGCAGATTGACTGTTATTTGACCTACACTAACGAAAATAC
>NZ_CALHHT010000103.1 GCF_938031315.1 uncultured Campylobacter sp. | reverse complement strand
ATCACGCCTACATCAAAATTTCAGAGGGCTGTAATCAAAAATGCAGCTTCTGCGCGATACCGACCTTTAAAGGTAAGCTAAAATCCCGCTCGCTGGAAAACATCGTAGATGAAGTACAAAAGCTCGTAAAAAAGGGCTACTATGACTTTAGCTTCCTCTCGCAGGACAGCAGCTCGTATATGCGCGATCACGCTCTTAGCGACGGCCTCATCTCGCTCATGGACGCGGTCGAGAAGATCGAGGGCGTCAAAACCGCGCGCATACTTTATCTCTATCCTAGCACTACTTCAAACGCACTAGTGGAGCGCATCATCGCCTCGCCGGTGTTTGTAAACTACTTTGACATGCCGATCCAGCATGCAAGCGAGAAAATGCTAAAAATCATGAGGCGCGGAAGCGGCGCGGCGCGGATCAAAGAGCTTTTAAATTTAATGAAAAGCGCGCCGGATGCGTTTTTACGAACCGGCGTCATCGTCGGGCACCCGGGCGAGGGTGAAGCCGAATTTGACGAGCTTTGCGCGTTTTTGCAGAGGTTTAAATTTGACCGAGTTTCGGCGTTTGCCTACTCTAAAGAAGAAGACACGCTCTCGTATGAAATGGAGCAGGTGCCCGCCAAAATCATCTCAAAGCGCCTAAGCAAGATCGAAAAGATCACTCGCGCCGCAATCGAGGCGAGCTTCGCACAGGAGCTAGGGCAAAAATTTATCGTCTCGCTCGAGGGCGAAAGCAGCGAGGGCGAGATGTTTTACGCCGCAAAAAAGGCGCTGTGGGATAAGGACATCGACGGCGAAATTTTGATCAACGAAAGCGACGTGGAGCAGCTAGAAACCGGCGGTCGCTACTGGTGCGAGATCACGCAGGTAGCGGGCAGCCAGGCGCTAGGCAAGATCACGGCAAAGGCATAAAATGCTAAGCACACCCGTTTTGCATAAGCTAAAATCGGGGCGAAATCTGCTTGCCTTTTCGCACGGCGTCGATAGTACGGCGCTTTTTTACCTTTTGGACGAGGCGGACGTAAAATTTGACCTTGCGATCGTGGATTATAACGTCCGCGCGCAGAGCAAGGACGAGATCGCCTCGGCACGAGATCTGGCGATCAAATTTAACAAACAAATTTACGTAAAAAGCGTGCGTCTGGGCGAGTCAAATTTCGAGCACGAAGCGCGCACGGCTAGATATGATTTTTTCGCCGAGATTTGCCGCAAGCAGGGTTATGAAAATTTGATCTTGGCGCATCAGTTTGACGATAAATTTGAGTGGTTTTTGATGCAACTTGGACGCGGCGCAGGGCTTAACGAGCTGCTAGGCATGCAAGAGCTTGAAGCTCGCGAGGACTACGCGATCGCTCGTCCGCTTCTAGGCGTGCGAAAGTGCGAGCTGGAGCGGTTTTTAAAGGGGCGAAATCTAAAATACTTCACCGACGAGACAAATTTAACGGACCGGTTTAAACGCGGATTTATTCGCGCGAAATTTAGCGAGCCTTTCTTGGACGAATACTTTAGCGGCGTAAAAAAAAGCTTTGAGTTTTTGGCGACCGACGCGTTAAATTTAACCCCTGAAATTTCTAATCCCGCGCCTAAAATTTACCTCATAAAACGTGGCCGGGGCGAGCTTCGCGGCGTAGATCTTGCCTGCAAGCGGCTAGGACTCGTATTAAGCTCGGCGCAGCGAAACGAATGCGCTCGCTGCTTAGAAAAAAGCTCGGACTGCGTGCTAGGCGGCAAGGTAGCCGTGGGCGCTGGCACAAATTTTATCTTTGTGACGCCATATATCAAAGCGGCTATGGAAAAGAAATTTAAAGAGGTGTGCAGGCAGCTCGCCGTACCGCCGATAAACCGCGGATTTTTATTTGCCGTGGGAGCGGATCTTGCGCTATTTGAGGAGCTTTTATGAGCGTTTATTTTACCTCCGATCTACACTTCGGCCACGAGCTGGTGCTGAAAAAATACCCGAATTTTAGAAAAGGCGCAAACGTGGCTGAGATGGATGAAAATCTCATCGCCGCTTGGAATGCGCTCGTTACGCCCGAGGATCTCGTCTATAATCTCGGCGACGTCTCCTTTCACAAGGATTTTGCGCACACTTGCGAGTTACTTCGCAGACTAAACGGGCGACATTTTTTGGTGCTCGGCAACCACGACGGGCGCATCGCCGCGATGAAAAACGAACTGCTAAGCGGACGCAAGGCGGACGGCAATTTTATGTTTGAACAGATCGTGGGCTACGCCTTTGTGCGCCTATCGCATAAGAGAGCGGCTCTGTCTCACTACCCGATGATCGAGTGGGCAAACTGCCATTATGGCGCACTGATGCTCTATGGTCACCTGCACGCAGATATCGCTGAGGTTTCGGGCAGAGCGCTAAACGTAGGTTTTGATCTGCACGGCAAAATTTTAAGCGAGGACGAGGTGTGGTCGTATCTGAAAGATATCCCGCCCAAAGCACATCACGCAAGCGAGCTAGAGGGCATTAGCGATAGCGACGACGTGGAGCAAAGGCGGATTCTGATAGAAAATTTTTTACGTAAAATTAATCAGAGTTCGTAAAAAATAGAATTTGCGGCACAAGACGGCTCTTTGCGGCAAATGAGCTTAAATTTAAAATCGAGCTGATTTGAATACGAATGATTTTACCTAGCCAAAATCCATTATGCAA
>NZ_CALHHT010000102.1 GCF_938031315.1 uncultured Campylobacter sp. | reverse complement strand
GCCTGTTTATGCGAGCCAAAATGCCTCGCGCTAAGAAATTTTAAAATTTCAAATCTACGCTCCGCCGCCCGCAAGCCAAAGCGTCTCGCGCCTAGAAATTTTAAAAATTTCATCGCGTCCTCTCTTTTGGCGGCGTAAAATTCCGCCATCGATGCCTCGGGCGAAAGCGAAACGTTAATTGCGCCGATTTTTGCGGCGCGAAATTTCTCCGCGCAAGCGTAAGGCAAAAATAAAAATTTCATCGTGCGCCCCTTTTTACGCTAAGCACGCACAAGCTGAAAAACAAAACCGCTCCGAGCGCCTGAATGGCGAGGTTTACCCATAGCGTCGCGCTCTGTCCGCCCGATAGGAAGCAGATGCGAAAGGACTCGACCGCGTATGTGGGCGGCAGCAGGTGCCCGATGAAGTTGACCGCCGCGGGCAGTCCGCGCAGATCGAATATCATGCCGCTAAGCAGCGTCACGGGCAGATAGCCGATGACGATGGCGTATTCCTGCGCTAGGAATTGATTTTTGCAGATCGCCGAGATCAGCATGCCTAGGCAGGTCATCTCCAGCACGAAGACGCAAAGCGTCGCCAGCAGCATCGCCACGCTGCCGCGGATCGGGATGCCCAAAAGCACCTGCCCGTAAACGAGCGTCATCGCGCCGCCCAAAAGCGCTAGGAAATAATACGCGCCGACCTTGGCAGTGACGATCTCAAGCGCGCTTGCATTGGAGTTGTAAAGCGAGGCGATCGTGCCGCGGTCCCATTCGCGCGAGATCACGACCGCGACCATAAATAGGCAGATGAGCCCTAAAATCCCCACGTACTCGGCAGATACGAGGTACCACGTCGATTCGTTGGCTTCGTTGAACCAGCTGCGATAATTCACGCTGACGGGCTTTGCCGAGGCGTTTAAATTTGCGTTTAAAAAGCCGTAATCTTGCGCCAAAACCTGCTCGATTACGCCCGCGACATAGACGTAGCTAAGAAGCGCGAGCTGCGACTGCGTGGCGTTTTGGATAAGGAAAATTTCCGCGCCGTCTTGGTCTGAGTTGCTTGCTCCGCCGCCTGCACTGCTTGCGCCGCCGCCGTTATTTACAGCGCCGCTTACACCACACGCGCCGTTAGCGTAAGGTTTCGCGAATATTTCTGCTCGGCCGCCGCGCGCAACTGGTCCGCAAGA
>NZ_CALHHT010000101.1 GCF_938031315.1 uncultured Campylobacter sp. | reverse complement strand
ATGCCGTAATCTGTTCGGGCGTTTCGTTAGCCCCAGGCGCTACGTTTTGTTTGCACTGGCATCCCACAAGCAGGACGGCTAGTAAAACAGCGATAAATTTTTTCATGATGATCCTTTAAAATTTTAAATTAGCGTATGAATTCCGCAGCCAAAGCTCTATCTCAAAAAATTTCAGCGGCGAAATTTTACGCCGATACAATTTAGCCGTAACCGAAATTTAGCCTCAAACGCAGGCTACTTCAGTGCCACTTTGACCGCATCGCTCAACCGCTTGCCGTCCACGCTTGAGCCGAGCGCTTCCTTGGCGGCTTTCATCACGCGCCCCATATCCTTTGCGCCGCTCGCGCCGAGCTTGGCAATTAGCGAGCTGACGGCAGCGGCAAGCTCGGCATCGCCTAGTTGCGCAGGCAGATAGGATGCGATGATCTCGATCTCGCCCTGCTCTTTTTGCACCAGATCGTCGCGACCGCCCGCGCGATACTGCTCCACAGAGTCATTTCGGCGCTTGATCTCGCTTTGAAGTATGCTAAAGACGCGCTCGTCGCTAAGGCTGATGCGCTCGTCCACCTCGACCTGCTTAAGCGCGGCGTTAAGCATCCGCAGGCTGTCTCTGCGGAAGTGATCGCCGCTCTTCATCGCCGTTTTAATGTCTTCTAAAATTTGCTCTCGCACACCCATTTTCTACTCCTTGAGATTGAAATTTCGGTGGTAATTGTAGCAAATTTAAAATTTGGCTCGGGTAAATTTAAAAGGATAAAATTTTAAAATTTTAAAGATTGATCGCGATTTGCGGCTAAGCTTAAAGCTCGCGCGGATATCGTCCGCGGCAAAAGGCTCGCACGAGTGGAATTTGAGTAAAAATATCCACGCAAAAACTTGTGCGAATGGGGCATACGCGAAGTGCGCTAAATTTAAAAAGCCCCGCAAGAATATAAAATCCCTGCGGGGCAAAGCAAACGATAAGAGCTCGCGAAGGCTCTATTTAGCGCGTGAGAATATCATTCGCACGATTTGAAGTAAGAAGCATACGCTTCCTACCAAAAAGATCGTATCGCCGATGATGCGCGCCCAGCGGAGCCCGTAGAGGCTGTCTTTTTGCAAAAATTCCGCGCTTCTTGCGTACCACATACCCACATCGATCGCCGCGAATGCCTGTAAAATTCCGACAGGCAATAGCGAAATCAGCACCATCAGAAGCAGACCTGCATTTAGCGCCCAAAAGCCGATCTTCATAAGCGTATCGTCAAAGCTCTTTTCTCTGTAGATATACAGCGCCACGAGCCACACGAAGCCGAGCGCCAAAAAGCCGTATACGCCAAATAGCGCCGTATGGGCGTGCACCGCGGTGGTGTTTAAGCCCTGGATGTAAAATAGCGCAAGCGGCGGGTTGATTAAAAAGCCGAAAACGCCCGCGCCCAGCATATTCCAAAACGCTACGGCGATGAAGCAGTAAAGCGGCCATTTTAGACGCTTAGCCCAATCCTGCGCGAATTGAAGCTTGTAGTAATGAAACGCTTCCGAACCCAAAAGCACCAAAGGCACGACCTCAAGCGCCGAGAAGCTCGCACCCACAGCCATTATCGGCGTAGTGGTGCCCGCAAAATAGAGGTGGTGGAAGGTGCCAGGAATTCCGCCGATTAGGAAAATCGACGCGCTAGCAATCGAGGTGTAGGTGGCAAATTTCTTGCTTACTAAGCCCAAGGACGCGAACACGAACGCCAAAGACGCCGTCGCGAAAACCTCGAAAAATCCTTCGACCCAAAGGTGCACGACCCACCAGCGCCAATACTCCATCACAGGGATCGGCGAGCGCTGTCCGTAGAATAGACCCGCGCCGTAAAAAAGCCCCACGGCGATAACCGAAGCGGTAAAGATCGCCAATAAATTCTTATCGCCCTCGGCTCTAAAGCCCGCGATAAAGCCGCGAAGCACGAGCACCATCCAGATCACAAGGCCCACGAACAGTATTAGCTGCCAAATTCTACCTAGGTCTAAATACTCATATCCTTGATGTCCGATCCAGAAGCTGCTGCTTGGATCCATCTTGCCCGCAATCGCCATGTATTCGCCCGCGAAGCTGCCGACGACCAAGAAAAGAAGCGCGTAGAAAAGCACGTCCACGCCGAGCTTTTGAAATTTAGGATCTTTGCCGCCGTTGATGATCGGCGCTAGAAACAATCCCGCCGCCAAAAAGCCCGTAGCGATCCAGAAAATGGACGCCTGCACGTGCCAGGTGCGAGCTAGCGAGTAAGGGATATATTGCGAAATATCAAGCCCGAAAAAGGACTGACCCTCGATCGTATAGTGCGCAACAAAGCCGCCGATGAAGGCTTGAAATGCAAACAACGCAATCGCTACGAAAAGGTACTTGCCGAGCGCCTTTTGCGACGGCGTAAGCGCTAAAGCGGCGATCGGATCGGCGTTTAGCTTCGCAGGAGCCTCGAAATCCTCATCCTTTTTGCCGTAGAAATTTCCAAACCACACTAAAAGACCGATGCCGGTAAGCAAAATAACGAGGCTTGCGATCGTCCAAACGACGTTTTCCGTGGTAGGGACGTTGTCTATCAGCGGCTCGTGCGGCCAGTTATTGGTATAGGTCGCCTCTCCGCTCGGACGATCCGTAGAAACCGCCCACGCAGTCCAAAAGATGAAATCCACGAGCTCGGCGCGGTGTTGCTCGTTTGCGAGCGTGTTTTCCTTCATCGCGTAATCCTCGCGAAGCTTTTTAAAGCGCGGATCGTTTCCGAAAACGCCCATGTACTCGTCTTTTACGACCGCCATAGCTTTCAAGCGATCATCGCTTAGCTTGACGGTGCCGTCTTTTACGGTGTTGGTGCGATACTCGGCCTTGGTAAGCGCCTTGATCTGCGCCTTTTGCTCGTCATTTAAGGCATCAAATTTAACACCGAAACGCTCCTGTGCCTTGATATCCATAAACGCAACTAGCTCCTTATGCAGCCAATCCGCGCTCCAATCAGGCGCCTGATACGCTCCATGCCCCCAGATAGAGCCTACCTGCATACCGCCGATGCTCTGCCAGGCCTCCTGCCCGCGATAAATGCGCTCGGTGCTGATTAGCTCAGCTCCGCTAGCATCGGTAAATTTTACCACCGGCGGAGACTGCCTATACACCTCGCCGCCGTAAAAACCCAAGAAACTAAAGCCCACGATGAGTACCGCTACAAGCGTCATCCAGAGCTTTTTAAATTCTGCCATTTTCACT
Source organism: uncultured Campylobacter sp. (assembly GCF_938031315.1). Classification (GTDB taxonomy): domain Bacteria; phylum Campylobacterota; class Campylobacteria; order Campylobacterales; family Campylobacteraceae; genus Campylobacter_B. The sequence goes on along the minus strand of NZ_CALHHT010000101.1, from coordinate 6,472 downwards.
CCTTTAACTGAAATTAGGAGAGAATTTTACCTATTTAAATTTCGATAAGCATTGAGGCTCGTCAATAAAAAGATAAAATTTATCTGCTTAAGCTGGAATTTATTAAAGTATACTGAAATAAAGGGTTTTAAAAAATTTTATATAAAATTTATATCTATAAATATATCCCTTACCTCGATATTATCAAGATTTAGATTTAGTTTGTCTTTTAAATACTTTTTCAAATTTACTCGTTCATACTCACTTAACATAGTTAGCGGAATGGCAAAATAATTACTATGAGTGCTATCTAATAAAATTAGAACATTTAAATTTATGCTATCTATTCTTTTTAAAATTTTAAGTACACTAAAGCAAATAATATTGAGCGGATGCAGAGCGTATGATAAAATTAGCAAGAGAAATTTTTTAAATCTAGTTATATTGGCATTGTATTTGCACGCGTCTTCAATCACGAGTCCAGAAAATTTATAAATAGCGATTTTATCAAAATTAGAAGTCTTTACACTTTTATGTATCGAATATACATCATTATAATTTTTGCATAAAGAATTATATTCTATTCTATCGGAATAGAAATTTAAAAATTTATGTTTATTAATAAATAAAATTCCTACCAAAAAAGTAACGGCTCCTAAAAATTGATATGCCCAAGCACTTCCTCTGCAGAAAAATAGGAATATAACTAATATTAAATAGCATTCTGTGCTGATTTTAGTCCAATAATCTTTGATCATAAAAAGCGGCATTTCCGATTTATAACTTTGAAATTCCATACGATAATACTCCAAATTTTTAATTCAATACGCCGCTCTTTTCATTGACTTTGCTCTGCATCTTTCACTCCTTTTAAATAGAAATATATTTTGTAAACAAATTCGAATGTAGACATTAATATTACGGAACCCGAAAGAGAAAAACCGGATTGAAAGAAAATGATATATCCAAAAATTGAAAATCTACTTTGAAATTCCGGCATAAAATGGCTTGTTCTTATGCTTATACCGCTGCTTGCAAAATATCCGGTATAATAAACCTCAAACATAAAAATACCAAGACCAAACATAAACGGAAGCAACAAAAACGGGCAATCGTTTTCACACTTCTTTTTTGAAAGCAATATAAAATCATCATCATATCTGCAAAAGTAAATATAATAAACCAATGAATATAAGCTAGAAACCGCAAAAATAATAATCCCGTATATCCACATAATACTAACGTAAAATTCAGAAAGTTGGGTGTATGGGCTAATACTACCGATAATTTCGATATTTGGAAAATAGCTTTTCATAAAATTTACGAAATTTAAGCACACAGGAGAAATATCTAAAATATTTTTAGGAATTATAAAGGCGCTAAGAGAATATAAAAAATATATAAAACATAATTTCGTAAAAAATTTGCCGAATTTTACACGAGTATTTTCTATTCTTATCTTTTTACTTTCAAATGCTAAATCCTGCAATCTTAACCCCTAAATAAAATGATTACGCATTTTAGCGCCTACAACCTTAAACAAACTATAAAATTAGCATATTTATGTTTGTGTAATAAACGCAATTCATGCAAGGGCTTCCGAAAGCGGATCAAATTTAGATTTGCATCCAAATTTAAAACGATCCGTCGCTGCTACTTTCGCGGGGTTTAGGAAGCGGCGAAATTTTAGTGTAATACTCCTCCTTGCCGTTGTATGAGCTGCTAAAGACGCCGTCCGGAACCGTGAAATTTCGTTTAGTTTGCGGATACTCTTTGAGGTAGTTTGCTAAAAAGCGCGCAAAGACAGGCGCTGCGGTGCGTCCGCCGCCCTCGACCTTTCGCATCGGTTTATAATCGTCGTTGCCGTACCAGATGATGATCTGTAGATCGGGCGTAAAGCCGCAAAACCATGCGTCTATGCTGTCGTTTGATGTGCCGGTTTTACCCGCGACGTCGATGCCTTGCACGCGCGCGCGAGTGCCGGTGCCGCGCTGGACGATGTTTTTCATCAACGTCGTCATCAAATATGCCTGCTCCGGGCGCAGCACGCGGCGGCGCTCGGGCTCTACGTAACGAGTAGTGCCGTTTTGATCGGTGATCGAGACGATAAATTTAGACTTCGACGTGATACCGAGCCCCGGAAACATCGAATACATCGTCGAGTACTCAAGCGGCGAAATTCCATAACTGCCAATCGCTACGGAGAGCGCAGGCGGAACGTTTTTAAAACCGAACTCGTCCAGCTTTCTTACCGCGCGCTCGACGCCGATAGCCTGCATTAAATTTATCGTGGCTAAATTTCGCGAGCGCGTGAGGGCTTCTTTTACCGTGATGTAGCCGCTATAGGTGCTGTCGTAGTTTTTAGGCTTCCACGTTTTACTGCTGCCGTCTTCAAACTCCCTGGCGATGTCCGGAACCTCCGTCATCGTCGAATACCCCATATCAAGGGCGATCTGATATATAAACGGCTTGAAGCTCGAGCCGGTTTGGCGCTGCGACTGGCTGGCGCGGTTAAAATTTGATTTAGCGTAATCCACGCCGCCGACGAGCGCTAGAATTTCGCCGTTTTGCGGATGCGTGACGACCATAGCGCCGTTTACGTTGCTTGCGTTAGCGTCTTTGTTGCGCTTAAGAATTTCGTTGTAGCCGAAAATCAGCGCCTCTTGCGCCATCTCCTGCGCCTTTAGATCGAGGCTAGTTTCGATGCGATATCCGCCCGTGCGGACATCGGGGATCAGCTTCTCGGCCTCCTTTATGATCTCGTCCACCGCGTATGGGGCTACGTTTTGTGTGAGCGTCTCGTCATAGACTACGGGCCGCTCGGCCATAGCGATCTCGTATTCGGTTTTATTGATCCAGCCGAGCTCGTGCATTCTATAAACGACATTGTTCGCGCGCGAAAGCGACAGATCCAGATGTTTGGTCGGATCGTAGCTACTAGGCGCCTTCGGTAAGCCCACCAAAATCGCGATCTCTTTAATGCTAAGATCTTGCAAATCCTTTTTGAAATATCCAAGCGCCGCCGTACGGATGCCGTAATATCCGTGCCCGAAATACACCTCGTTGAAGTAACGCTCTAGAATTTGTTCCTTGCTTAGGGCGTTTTCTATCTTAAGCGATAGGATCGCTTCTTTGATCTTGCGATCAAGCTTCTTTTCGCTCGAAAGAACTAAATTTCGCGTGATCTGCTGCGTAATCGTGGAAGCGCCTTCGACGAATTTCATAGCCTTGATATCTTTTATGATCGCTCTGAAGATTGCCTCGACGTTCACGCCGTTGTGCTCAAAAAACGCCGTATCTTCGATAGCTACGAGAGCTTCGATCACGCGACCCGGGATATCTTCGTATTTGACGTAAATTCTATTTTGCTCGTTGAATACGTTTGCAATCAGATTGCCGTTGCGATCGTAAATTTTAGTCGTGAGCTCTGGATGATAATTGATTATGGAGTCCGATTCTAAGCGGATCTGCGAATAGAAATACAAAAAGATGCCGCCTGCTGCAAACGCGCAAACCGTAATAAAACTAAATAAAATTCTTACCATATAAACCTCTTTAAAATTTCCAGATCAAGCCCCATCGCGGTAAATTTAGAACCGCGCGAGCTTAGGATATATTTTTCATTAAAGCCCTCGATGCTCATCGCACCCGCCTTGCCGCGCCAATCTCCGCTAGCGATGTATTCGCGCAGATCGGCCTCGCTAAATTTATCAAATTTATAGCTCGCGACGCTTAGAGCGGCAAGCTACAAGTTTTTACTTACGAAGATCATCGCGGTATAGACGCTGCTAACCGCGCCGCTTTGAAGCTCTAGCATCCGCAAAGCATCCGCTTCGTCGCGCGCCTTGCCCAAAATTTGATCGCCCGCGACCACGGAGCTATCGGCAAACAGCACTCTATCATAATTTTCATAAATTTTAAAAAACTGTGCCTTTTTGCTAAGCGCGACGCGGTACGAATAGCTGCGGGCATCCTGCTTGCTAATGCCGCTTTCGTCAAAATCGAAAGGGATCTGGATAAATTCCACGCCGCCCTCTTTTAAAATTTGAGCGCGAGTTGGCGAGCCGGAAGCTAGATAGATCATCAAAATTTTCCTATCGTCACGCCCAGATATACACATATCAGAGTTATCGCGACATTTAGCGGGATGAAATATTTTACGACGATGATCAGATGCTCGTTCGCCTCAAACTCATCCTCTGCGGCTACCGCCTTTTTAAAGGATAAAATTTTATAGTGGATATAGGCGAAATTTAAAACGATAAAGCCCGCCGCTACCCACAACGTCGTCGTTACGCCCTTTACCATCGGATCTGAAAATTTAAAATCGCTCCCGTTTGATAGAAAAAATCCGCTAATGCAAACAAGAGCTAGAAATATCGCGAAGCACTGCTCGTAGCGCCTAAAATAGCGCATTATCTCGTTAAATTTAGCGCTCAAAGGCTTGCTTTCGTGCTCCTGCTCGCGCATAAAAGCTCTAACTACAAAGATCACGCAGACTTGAGCGCAAACCAAAAAAATCACGCTTAAAATGTGAATCAGCGGCAAAATTTGCGAGGCTTTGACGAAGCTTGAGTCGATCTCGTTCAAATTTTACCTTTTGCGTAAGAGATCGCCTCTTTGATCGCTTCTTCGATTTTTAGCACGTCCCTGCCGCCTGCGGTCGCAAAATCATCGCGTCCGCCGCCGCCACCGCCTAAAATTTGCGCTGCTAGCTTAACCCACTCGCCAGCTTTGATCGGCGCGTTTTTAACGCCTGCCGCGATTGAAATTTTGCCGTCGGTGCCTACTTGCATCAGCATTATCGCCGCCTTTTCGTGGCTATTTTTAAACTCGTCGATCATAGTTTTGATATCGCCGCCGTCCACTGCCGCGACGCAGAGCTTGACGCCGTCGATATTTAAAAACGCTAGCGCGTGTGAGTCGCTTGCATTTTTCGCGGCCTCGCGCAGCTCTTTGATCTCGCTTTTTAGCTTTTTGATGCCCAAAATCGGATCGCCCCCTTTTAGCTCGGCTTCGATTCTACTCATCTTATCGCGCAGATCCTGGCTAAATTTAACTACCTCTTGCGAACAGATCGCCTCTATCCTGCGCACGCCCGCGCTTACGCCGCTCTCTTTTAAGATCAAAAATGCGCCTATTTCGCTTATATTATTCACGTGCGTTCCGCCGCAAAGCTCCTTGCTTACCTTGCCGAAGCTTACTACGCGCACGTCCGCGCCGTATTTTTCGCCAAAAAGCGCGATTGCACCGCTGTTTTTAGCGTCATCTATATCCATAATCTCAGTTTTTGCCGCACAGCCCTTGCAAACGGCGTTATTTACAAATTCCTCGATTTTAGCTAGCTCCTCGTCGCTAAGTGCCTTAGGATGCGAGAAGTCAAATCTTAAGCGGTCCGCCTCGACTAAGCTTCCTGCTTGAGCGATATGAGCCCCTAGCACCGCACGAAGCGCCGCGTGCAAAAGGTGCGTCGCGCTGTGATGACGTGCAATCTGCTCACGCTCCTCAGAAACCTTGAGCCCGACGATATCGCCGATTTTCAGGTTACGATTAAGGCGCAAGTGGGATAAATTTAGCCCATAAAATTTCTGCGTATCAAACACATCGGCTATGGACTCCACTTCGCCGCTATCGCCCGTCTGACCGCCGCTTTGTGCATAAAACGGAGTGATATCAAACATCGCCCATCCGATATCGCCAGCCTTGAGCTCATCCACTTCCGCAAAATCCTCGTTAAGTAGCGCTAAAACCTTGCTCGTGCGGCTAAGCTCTTCGTAACCGCTAAATTTATTCTCACCAAATTTCTCTAGCAGCGCCTTAAAATCGCCACGGACGTTTTTATCGCCACTGCCCTTCCATGCGGCTTTAGCTATCTGCCTTTGCTCGCTCATAAGCGCGTCAAATTTAGCCTCATCCACGCGCAAATTTTTCTCGCGCAGCATATCGGCGGTCAGATCGAGCGGAAAGCCGTAGGTATCGTATAACTTAAACGCGACCTCGCCGCTAAAAATTTCTTTAGTGCGCGCAAGTTCCTCGTTAAAAAGCTCGATGCCGTTTGCAAGAGTGGCAAAAAACCGCTCCTCTTCGAGCTTGATCTGCTCCTTTACGACCTGCTTTTTCTCGTTTAGATAGGCGTAGTGCCCGCCCATCAGCTCGCATACTTTATCCACGAGGCGGTGCATAAAGGGCTCTTTGATACCGAGCAGATAGCCGTGGCGAACGGCACGGCGCAGAATTCTACGCAAAACATATCCCCTACCCTCGCGATTAAAATTTGTTCCCTGGGCTAGCAAAAACGTAACCGAGCGGATATGATCGGCGATGACGCGGTAACTCGCGCCGCCTTCATAAACGTAAGGCTTGCCGCAAAGTTTCGCGACCTCGTTAATTAGCGGCATAAAAAGCGAGCTGTCATAGTTGCTAAACTTGCCCTCCTTAATCGCCGTGACGCGCTCAAGCCCCATGCCCGTGTCGATGCTAGGCTTTGGAAGCG
>NZ_CALHHT010000100.1 GCF_938031315.1 uncultured Campylobacter sp. | reverse complement strand
ACGGCCGCCTGATTAAGAGTCAGATGCTCTACCAACTGAGCTAACGAGACAAGAACTATAATTGTAGTGATAAAAATATAAAAAACTGATTAAATTTTATAAAAATTTCGTTAAATTCCATAAAATTTTATTCGGTCTTTATATATCCAATAACTTATAAAATTAAATAAAATACTTTAGTAAAGAACCAATAAATCTTTTTAAAATAACCTATGCGCTTCGATTTCACATCTAGGCGTTCTTGCACAAACTCAACGCAAAGCCAAAACAAGAAGCCCCATAAGCGGGGCTTGGCTCGATAATTTATTTTGCTTTTTTAGCCTTTTTGCTTCGCGTAGCCTTAGCATGAGTTCTAGGAGAGCGGTTTGAGATGATCGGCTTACCATCAGGATATTTTTTCTGCACGTGATTTACAGGTATCGCCGCACTGCTGCTAGCACCGTATTTCTCGCCGTTTGTAAAATACTTCCTCATCACTTCCTTCCATCTTTTTGCATATTTATTCGCGCGCGGAGAATCGTTTAAGATATCCTCGTAGTCGTAAATTCTCTCATAGAAGTCGTTAGTTAGTTGATCGTCGATAGTGATTCTGCCGTTGTCGATCGATACGCCTAGGTAGACGCCTGTTTGCTCGCCCGGGCTTACCATCCATGCAGAAATATCAGGTAGATCGGTTGCGCGACCTGTTCTTCTACCTACGCCGCCCGCCGCAGCACCTACATTGATCTCAAGGGTGTCTGTGCCAGTAAAAATGTCTTGATATGACTTTGTAGTGTGGAATATCATAACAATGTCGCTCGTCTCGTAGCCTGCTTGCAAGCCCACGCCGTAGCCTTTATATTTGATAAAAATCGGTGAACTCCACTCGCCGTTCTCGCCTTTGACGCTAAAAATTCCATCGCCGTATTGTAGCGATGCGCCCGCAGCTAAACGTTTTACGTCGGTTAGTATTGCGACGGCTTTGGCGCTGGTTAGATAGCGCTCGTCGGTACCGAAGTTATTAGCCGCTACGAAAGATCTAACGACGTTAGTCGCCGCTATAACCTCTTGATTTGCCACGACGTCCGCGTGCAAAAGACCGCAAAGTGCAACAGATGCTAGAAGCAAAAACTTTTTCATCATTTAATCCTTTTAAAATTGAATTTTCGTTATTATAACAGCAATTTCATTTGTTTTAGCTAATTTTTAACAAAAAATTGATGAAAAATAACGAATTTTGGAAAATTTATGAAATTTCTAGCTATTTTTGCACTTTTGGCGATCAAAATTTTTGCTTTAGACATAGTAAACGGCGATGTTGTTATCTTAAAATTAGATAAAAGCACAACCGAGTTGAGCTTTGGCTCGAAGCAAATTCCTCTCATCACGGCTCCAAATTCTAGCGATAAAATCGCCGTTTTAGCGGCGAATTACCGCGCTAAGGGGGATTTCGCGCTGCGAATAGTAGATCAAAGCGGCAGCCGCGAGCAGATCGTCGCTTTGAAAAAGGGCGAGTATAAAAAAGAGGCTCTAAGCGTCGCTCCGGGTAAAGTTAAACCGCCCAAAGAAGCCGCCGCGCGTATCAAAAAAGAGCTCGACGAAGCCAACGCGATCTATGCGATCACCACGCCGCGCTATCTTTTTTCCACGCCGTTTGAGCTGCCTTTAAACTCCAAAATAACCTCTGCATTCGGCAATGCCCGCACCTTTAATGGCGAGCTTAAAAGCTATCATAGCGGCACCGATTATCGTGCCGCAGTAGGCACTGCGGTGCGCGCAGCCAATGACGGCGTCGTAGTCATCGCCAAAGACCGCTACTACGCGGGCGGCTCAGTCGTGATCGATCACGGCGGCGGCATCTATTCGCAGTACTATCATCTAAGCGAGATCAAGGTAACGCTTGGCGATCACGTTCGCAAAGGCGATGAAATCGCGCTTTCGGGCGAGAGCGGTAGAGTTAGCGGCCCGCATCTGCACTTCGGCATCGCGATCAACGGCGTGAGCGTCAATCCGCTAAGCTTCGTCGCTAAATTTAATGAAGTGGTTTTTGGCGAGCGCTAAAATGCCCTACAATCCGAAGGAGTTGATGAAAAAAATTCTCGCAGGCAGCGATTTTAAGCTAAAAGGCTCGGTCAAAGGCCGCGTGCGCGTCGCGAGTAGGGACGGAGCGATCGTAAATTTTACCGCCGCAGACTTCGGCGTGCAGAGCCTAAGCGACAAGATCGCGCTTAGCGGCGAGCAGTTTGAGCGATTTCGGGCTAGAATTTTTGGGATTTTAAACGCGGGCGGCGATGAAATTTCAAACAGAATTACGACCGGCCTTACCCCCAAAAAACGCTACCGCGGCGCAGCCGATATGGCGCAACGCGTTTATAGGGGGAGCGACCGCGCTGAAGAGCTAAATTTAAAAACTCGCGCCGATTATTTGAACGAGAGCGAGCATGCGGACGAGCTTGCTTTAAATTTAGAGGCTCGCGGCGCAGCGATCGGTCGCTATGACAGCGGCTGGATCGCGGAGGATTATGCGGCTTCATGGAGCGATGGCTGCGCGAGCGGCGAAGAAGATCGCGCTTTTTTAGGGGAGGATTCCGCGGATTTTAATAATCGCGGCGGGGATCTTTTGGATGCAGAGCAGTTAAATTTTAACGGACGCGGCGAGGATATTTTTGCCGCAAACGGCAGAACGAGCGCCCATGCCTTTGCAATCTCCTGCGTAGGACGGTAACTTTGTGAGGTGTAATACTCTGTTGCGTGTCCTATAATGACGCCAGCCACGAGTCCACTGATAACAGAAAATGACAAGCCGAGCCAGTTTTCAATGCCTAAAAGATAAAGAATCACAAACGAGGCCACGGCAATCAATACCGCACTTACGTTCGTTCCAAGTCCTAAAGCGCGTAACAAAGCTTTCATGTCTGCCCCTTCTTTCGTACGAACGAGAAAGATTCCGATGAGTGAAAGGAATATACCTACGGCGGCAATAATCATTGGTGCAATAACAGCCCGTAGCTGCATATCGCCATTTAAGGCAAAGGCTGTGGCCCCAAGTGCTGCAGTCGACAAGATGCTTCCACAGTAACTCTCATATAAATCGGCACCCATGCCAGCCACATCACCCACATTGTCGCCCACATTATCAGCGATAGTAGCCGGATTCCGAGGGTCATCTTCGGGAATATCTGCCTCAACTTTTCCCACGAGGTCAGCCCCAACATCGGCCGCTTTCGTATAGATGCCTCCACCAACACGCGCAAAAAGTGCCTGCGTTGATGCCCCCATACCGAATGTGAGCATAGTAGTTGTGATTGTTATCAAGGCAATATTGCCATCCGAATATACGAAACTGAGAATCAAAAACCATATCGCAATGTCTAAAAGTCCAAGTCCTACAACGACAAGTCCCATCACAGCACGAACTGG
>NZ_CALHHT010000099.1 GCF_938031315.1 uncultured Campylobacter sp. | reverse complement strand
TTATCGGCAAAAAGATTTGTAGCTGGCATTTTAAGGGCGATCACGACTCGGGTGAAATTTCAAAATTTGAAACGATCGAGTAGGGTGGCAAAATACAGAGCATCGGCGACGATGGGCATTATACGATGACGGAAGTGCGTATGACGACATCCTTGTGGTCTTGGCGGACTGCGCGTGTATGACGGCGCGCGGCGGCTGAAGGTCGGCGAGCTGTACAAATAGAGCGAAATTTGCGGCGATGAGGCGTGAAATTTAGCGATAAAATTTTATCGTCGCGTTAAATTTCATCTGCACCTTGATTTGCGCTTTTGCCTGCGTAGAATTTATGCTTTATCCGGCGCTAAATTTGCACAAAATCCAGTCGTGAGGCGCTTGATTATTTTTAAATTTTATCGTTAGATTCCGCGCTCAAGCGGTTCGCAATTTAAATTTTACCTGAATTGAGCTATAATCGCGCATTAAATTTAACCTTGGATAAAGATTTGAAAATAGCGTTTTTTGACTCGGGTATCGGCGGGCTGAGCGTGCTCGCCGAGGCTCTGCGGCGGTTTAGCGGGGCGGAGTTTTTGTATTTTGCCGACGAGGATCACGTCCCCTACGGCACGAAAAGTAGGGCCCAGATCGTGCGGCTCAGCCTCGATGCGGTCGGGTTTTTGGTCTCGCGCGGCGCGGACGGGGTCGTCGTTGCTTGCAACACCGCCACGAGCGCGGCTATCTCGGAGCTTCGCGGCGCATTTAGCGTGCCCGTCATCGGCATGGAGCCCGCCGTCAAGCTCGCCGCGGACAGCTTCGGCTCGCGCCCGACGCTGCTCATCGCCACGCCGCTAACGATCGCAGGCGAAAAGCTCGCGCGCCTCGTGGGACGGCTGGAGTGCGAGACGTGGAGCTTGCCGCTGCCCCTCCTCGTGGAGTTTGCGCAGGATTTGGAGTTTAACTCGCCTGCGGTTTGGGCGTATCTGCGGGAGGAGCTAGCTAAATTTGAGCTTGCGCGCCTGGGCTCGCTCGTGCTTGGTTGCACGCATTTTAACTATTTCAAGGACGTTTTGCGCGAAATTTTGCCGCCTCACGTGCGTATCATCGACGGCATCGACGGCACGCTAAATCGCCTTGCAAGCGAGCTGGGCGGAGGGCTGAAGCTCGCATGCGGCGAGGATTTGCCCTCGCGGACGGCTAAATTTGACGCAGACGGCGGCGTAAAATTTGGTGCGAATCCATCGGCGCAAGGCGGTAAATTTGACGCGGAAAGGCGAGGCGCAGGCGGCGGACAGAGTATAAAAGGCAGGAGCAAGCAGGGCTCGGAAGGGCGCGGCGAGGGCGAGCAAGGCAAGGAAGGTGGCGACGAAAGCTGTGGTGACGAGCAGGGTGCAGAAAGATGCGACGAGAGCGTCGGTAAAATTTACTATCCAAACGGCAACAGCGTGGAGTATTTTTACTCGGGCAGGGCGCTAGATGCGGCGCAGCTACGCAAGGTGGAGATATTTTTAAAGCGGCTCGATGCGATGCGAGCAATCGACTAGGCTACGCGCCCGTGCGTCGTAGATCCGTAGCGCAGGTTAGAATTCCAGTGCGTCATAAATCACGTCAAATTAAAATTCCTGTTCATCGCGGATCGCACTACGCGACTTAAAATTTAGATACGTGGTGGATTGCTCTGCGCAAGTTAAAATTTTGATGCGCTATAAATCGCAATGCAAATTAAAATTTCGGCGCGTCGTAATGCAGACTAAAATTTCGGCGGGCTAAATTCGTCGTTTCGTAAATCGCGCCGCATAGACTAAAATCTCAGCGCGCTAAAATTTAACTCGGCGATTTAGAAGCAGCTTCGCAACAGCATGTGAGCAATGGCACCTAGCCGTCGTCCGGTGTGCGAAAGTTAAAATTTTATGGGATAAATGCTGCCTTCCGCCGCCCGGCACGTAAATTTAAGATTTAACGCACAACGCCGCCGTACGACTTGAAGCAGCATAGCGCGAGAAAGGCGCCCTCGCTTCTTTGAATTTAATAGCGTAAGTCAAGATTGCTGTATGTAAGGAATTCCTCGCGCCGCGCGAATTATCGCAGTAAATTTGAAATTTTAAATTTAAACCAGGGCTCGGATAAAGTGCGCGCGAGGTTAAATTTAGTACGCCGCGCAAACCGCCGCCGAGTGAAATTTAGACTAGCCGCGTGGCGTAAATTTTAAAATGATTAAATTTCAATGCACCGCGAAGTCCGCAAGTTTTTTCTATGATAGCCAAAAGCTCGCAGGCTTTAAAATTCTAAAATCCGTAAAGCAAGATTTCGCGCCGTATCATTTCGCGAGCGAGATTTATACCGCAAAATTCGGCGCCGCACAGGATTATTTTGTCTTATACGGATTTGTTCCAGAAAAGAACTTTTTACTTTCATTAAATTCATAAGCTTCTTTAGCATTTTTACAGTTTTTATAGGCGTTGCTACCCTCCTTTAACTTATCAAAATCGCATTGCTTGAAAACTTTTTCTGCCTCATCGGGATGGTTCTCATAATATTCCAAAGATTTAACCTCCGTATTATCGCAACCAACTAATAAAGCAGTTAACACCCCCCCCAGAGGAACATCTTAGGATTTTTCATTTCATTCTCCTTGTTTGAAATTTATCGGTATTTTACTATCCGTTTACTTTAAAAATTTTGAATTGCAGGCGCATGCGCCGTTTTAATATGGCTCATTAAATTCGGTTTTTAAAATTTGCTCGCGCTTTTTGAAATTTCGTTTTAAAATTTTACTAGCGCGACGAAATTTGTGGAGTGAAATTCCGCGAGGCAGATTAGAATTTCGCCCAGTAGAATTCCGCATCGCTGCGGAATTCAAAATTTAAAAGCAAATTTAAAATTTGCGGGAGCTACTCCTCTATCTTTTTACCTGCAAATCGCACGAGAGCCCACGTAACGACAAGCCCCATCGGCAGCGCGATCCAGACGCTAAGCCCTAGCGCTACGGGAAGATAGCCCGCTACTACGGCGACCGCGCCGACGGATAGAGCGTAAGGCATCTGCGTCTTTACGTGCTCGATATGATCGCAGCCCGCGCCCATCGACGAAAGGATCGTGGTGTCCGAAATCGGCGAGCAATGATCGCCGAAAATGGCGCCCGTAAGTACGCCCGAGATATTTACGATCATATAGGCGTGAAGCGCATCGCCCGAAAGCCCGTAGTGAAGTCCCACGGCGTTTGCCAAAGGTATGGCAAGCGGCATTAAAATTCCCATCGTGCCGTAACTCGTGCCCGTCGAAAAGCTAATGAACGAGCCCAGCACGAAAATCGCTACCGGAAGCAAGAATTTAGGCGTGTTTTGGCTTAGCATATCGACCAGATAGCGCGACGTGCCGAGCTCCTTGATGACAGAGCTGAGCGACCAGGCAAGCAGCAAGATCACGATCGTGACGATCATCGTCTTCCACCCCTTGATCCACGTAGAGATCGCCTCTCTGACGTTAAAAATTTTACGGTAAACGCTCATAAATATAGACACGACCGTAGCAAGAAGCGCCGCTTGAAAAAGCGCGACCGACGAGTTTGCGTTGCCGAACGTCGCCTGAAGCGTCGTAAAGCTTAGCGGAGCGGCTTTTGCGGCTGCGAGAGCATCGCCCTCAAGCTTGCTTAGCCCGCTAAAATAAAAGCTCGCAAACGCGCCGCAGATTAAGACAATAAGTGGGATAACGGCGTTTGAAGCCTGCGGCTTGACGCCTTCTTTAGGCTCTAGCGTTTTATCTTCTAGCTCGGCGATGTTAGAATTTTTAGAATGAATTTCGCCGGTCGCTGCGCGCCTTTCGGCAGAGAGCATCGGCCCGAAATCCCTGCGCATGAACGCTACGTAAACCACGAAAGCGAGCATGAAAAGATTGTAGAAGCGATACGGCATGGTTTGCACGAAGATCGAGAAGGCGTTTACGTTTTGCACGCCGATCTGATCATATCCCGCTCTTATCAGAGAGACCTCAAGGCCTACCCAGGTAGAAATTAGCGCGATACCCGCAATCGGCGCGGCGGTGGCGTCGATGATAAAGGCGAGCTTTTCGCGGCTAACTCTAAATTTATCGGTGATCGGCCTCATGACTGGGCCTACGATCAGTGCGTTTGCGTAGTCGTCGAAAAATACGAAAAGGCCCATAACCCATGTTGAAATTTGCGCCGAGATACCAGTTTTAGCGCGCTTGCTAATCCAAAGCGCCACAGCTTTCGTGCCGCCCGTCCTGCTAATCAGCGCGACCACGCCGCCGATACAAAGCACCTGCAAAAGCACGCCCGCGTTGCCTTTGCTGGCCATCGAGCCCACCACGCGCGCGACCAGATCGGTAAAGCTGCCCACAAGCGCGGATATAGGATTGTCGTTAACGACTGCTAGCATATAGGTGCCGCTAAAAACGCCGATGAAAAGCGATAAAATCACCTCTTTGGTGATAAAGGCAAGCGCGATCGCCACGACGGGCGGCACCAGCGTCCAGATGCCGAAAAGCTCGGCATTATGCTGCCTGGTCGCGTCATCTACCGCAAACGCGGCAGCCGATAAAAACATTAGTAATAGAATTTTTTTCATTTTCTCGCCTTAAAATTTAATGCTTCTCGATAAAAAGCCCAGCCCAGCTCTGCTGCGTCGCCATCGCCTCTATCACGTTGATATTGACTCGGTGCGGCATCGCTAGGCAGCTTAGCACGATCTGCGCGATATCCTCGGGCAGGATCGCATCGACCCCCTCATACACGGCCGCAGCGCGCGCTAGATCGCCTTTAAAGCGCACCTCGCTAAACTCACTCTTACAGATTCCCGGCGCGATCTCCGTTACGCGGATGCCGGTGCCGCGCAGGTCGTTGCGGATATTGCGGCTAAACTGCTTGATAAACGCCTTGCTCGCGCCGTAAACGTGGCTACCAGGATATGGCCATGCGCCTGCAGTCGAGCCGAGATTGAAGATATAGCCGCTGCCGCGCGCGATCATCAGCGGCAGCACCGCCTTGGTCGAATACAGCACGCCTTTGATATTCGTATCGACCATCGTCTCCAAATCCTCTACGGGCGTCTGCGCGATCCCCTCAAGCCCGAGCGCAAGGCCTGCATTATTTACGAGCACCTCGACGTCTTTGAAATTTTGCGGCAGTGCGCTTACGGCATCAAACACCGCAGCTTTATCGCGAATGTCCGCGGCGATAATGTGCGTATTGCCTAGCTCGCCGGCTAGCTTTTGTAGCCGATCTTTGCGACGCCCGAGTGCTATGATCTTATAGCCTTGCGCGCTAAGCGCCCTGGCGATCGCCTCTCCAAAGCCGCTCGTAGCGCCCGTGATGAATGCCGTATTTTTCATATGATCCCCTTTGCGTAAAATTTTAAATTTAGCGCAATGATAACGCAAAACGGATTTAGAATTTATGAATTTTATCTTGCGGCGCGGGCGCGGATGAAATAATGCGAAGACATTGGGCGTGCTTCTAGCGCGCACGAGCTCGCGATAGACAGTGGATTCGGCGAGCGCACGGCTAAATTTAAAATTTTGCGCCGTTCGTTTGTCGCGGTTTGCTATAATCACTTAAATTTAGGGAAAAGGCAAATGAGCAAATTTATACGATTTATCCTCGTTAGTATCTGTGTTTGCGCCACTTATGCGGGTCTTAAATATGCTTTTATACTCTTTATCACGTGGCTCATGTTTAGTGGGATATATTTTGACGGGCCGGGTGCACTACTCGGCATACCGCTCACGTTTTTAAGCTCGTCGGTTATATTTGATTATTATTGTATTGCCCTGGGTTCTCATCTGCTCTTTTTATCGTTGCTTAAAGGGCGCGACGTGAAAACGCGGTGGATTTTGCCTTTATTTTTTCTCATAACGCTCGCGTTTTGTAGCTTTTGCGTCTTAATCGGGCACGAAGATTATCAGCGCATAAACGCGCTTTTTGCACTCTTGCTTATCTCTCCTTTTACGCTCATCGCATACGCCATCGTTACGACCGTAATCCTTGCCAAAAATAAAATTTCGGATTATTATCCGGTCTTAATCGCGATAATTTTTGTGCCCATTCATGCCGCCAGCATAGGGATATGGGGATTAGAACGGATATATTTTGGAGTGTTTCTAAACGCGACGATACTGGGGATTTTTTATTTCACGGCGAAAATCGGGCGCGTAAATTTGATCGCACACAGACCCACATCCGACAAAATACAAAATTCTAAAGACCGCGTTATCAAAACGATACAAAGCAGCGCGAGATTTTTAAACGACGATATTTTAAAGAAGCGCTAAATTTTATCCTTTTTTAAGAATTCTACATAACGCTTTTGTCGCGCACTACAAGCTTATATTCTTCCCGATAAATCTGAGCTTTACCGACAAAACCTTCAAAAACTGCGCCGTTTTGCCTCTTGACACATTGACGTCGCTATTTGATCAAATTTAGATCCAGCGCGATCTCGTCGTTTTTGATCACGCCGATCCCTTTATTTAGCACGTTTTGCGCGATCTGTTTAGCTTCTGCTAGCGAGTGCATCGCGAAGGTGCCGCATTGAAATTTATTCAGCTCGGGGATATCCGCTTGAGAGCCCACCCCCAAAATATCCTTCATACTCGCGCTCCACGCCGCCGCGACAACACTCTCGCAAGGCGCGCCGATCACGCTCATATAAAAGCCCGTGCGGCATCCCATCGGCGAGATGTCGATGATCTCGACGTCCGCGCTATTTAGATGCTCGCGCATGAAGCCCGCGAAAAGATGCTCCAGCGTGTGGGTGCCGCGCTCGCTCATAATCTCTAAATTCGGGCGGCAAAACCGCAGATCATAGACGCTGATTTTATCGCCGCTTTTGGTGCTCATGCTTTTTGCGAGCCGCACGCCAGGGGCATTCATGCGGGTATGATCGACCTTAAAACTATCTAACAATGGCATATTTTCTCCTTAAATTCAGATCGTGGCGATTTTAACATAAAATTTCGCACTTTCAGGCGCACAGACGAAATTTTGGCTACAATTGCGTTTATTTTAAGGAGAATTAATGCCCTACATAAACGTCAAAATCACCAAAGAACGTGGCGGCTTAAGTCGCGAACAAAAAGCAAAGCTCGTAAAAGACCTAACCGATGCCCTGGTAGCCGTGCTAGGCAGGGGCGAGAAAACCACGGTCGTGACGATAGACGAAATATCCACTGACGACTACGCGATCGGCGGGCGGTTAGTAAGCGAAATCAGGGAGCGGGAGCTAAGCTCTAGCGCGAGATAAATTCCA
>NZ_CALHHT010000098.1 GCF_938031315.1 uncultured Campylobacter sp. | reverse complement strand
CAAAAACGCAAGCTCTAGCGCGGACGATTGCGTCATGCAAAATTCTATGGATAGCGCACAAAACCGGGAAGGCGACGAAAGTAGCGGCTCGCGCAATTATGTGCAAAAGCTTACGAGCTCTGATGACAAAAACAACTCAGAAAATTCCGCCGCTTCAAATTCAATAGCAAACGCTGCAAAAAATTCTACGAATTGTGCAGCCAAAAAGCCGCAGAATTGCGAAGATGGATGGAATTTTACAGAATCAGAAAGCCTAGAGAATTTTAAAAGCAATGATTTCACCAAGCAAAATTCAATCCCTGACGAGAATTCTCAAAATTACGCGAGTAAAGATGAAATGAAAAATTCCGCCCGCTCATCAAATCCCGAAAAAGCCGGAAATTTCGCAAACGCAAAGGCTCACGAAAGCCCCGCTCGCTTCGCAAGCGAGCTGAAAGAGGCGGGAATCTTCGATTTTATTTTGATCGATGCGGGGCTTGAGTATCTTAGAGATTTTTTGAGTATCGGCGACGAAAATATCGTGCTGTGCGCGAACGAGCCCTGCTCGATCAGCAACACCTACGCGCTTTTAAAGACGCTTGGGGCGAGCAAAAAAGAGGTTTTGTTTTTGCTAAATTTCACCGCGAGCGAGGATGATGCCGTGATGATCTACGAGAATCTAAAGTCGGTTGCGCACCGCAATATAAGCGAGCTGGGCTTTAAATTGCTAGGCTTTGTGCCGTTTTGCAAACAAGTAGCCGTCTGCTCACAAAATCGCGCGCTTTTTAACTCGCACTATCCGTTTTCGCCCGCTACCATCGCGCTTAGACAGAGCGTCTCGCGATTTTTAAGCAAACAGGGCTGCGAGCCTATCGATATGAGTGCTTACCGCGGCGTCGGCGGATTTTTACGAAAGCTTAGCAACCTAGTATGATTTACGATGAGATTTTAAATCACGCAAATTCTACTATTTTAAACGGAATTTTAAAAATTTAATGGTATTCTTAAAGTTAAAATTTTAAATAATATACACAAAAGATAGATTAATCATGCAGTTGAAAGAAATTTTAAAAGACATCAAAATTGCCCGCGACAATCTCAAAAACGTGGGCAAAAGCGCCACGATCTTCGGCTCGGCGCGCTTTAGCGAGGACAATCGCTACGTAAAAGACGCGCAAAAGCTCTGCGAAGGGCTCGCCGATTTAGGATACTCGATCATCACCGGAGGCGGTGGCGGCATTATGCAAGGCGCCAACCGAGGCGCATTTGCGAGGGCAAGGACGCACAGCGTGGGCTTTAACATCATGCTGCCGTTTGAGCAAAAAAGCAACGGCTTTTTGACGCAGGGCGCGAAATTTTCGGCATTTGCACCGCGCAAAGGCGCCCTCATCGAAAACAGCGAAATTTTCGTCATCTTTCCTGGTGGATTTGGGACGCTGGATGAGTTTTTTGAAATTTTAGTGCTGGTGCAGACGGGCTTTAAACGCGCACGGATCTATCTTTACGACGAGGAATTCTACGCGCCTTTGATGGAGTTTTTCCGCACTTCGCTGCTAAAATCTGGCGCGATAAACGAAAGCGATCTGCAAAATTTTAAGCTCTGCGACAGCGTGGATGAAATTTTGACGGATGTGCGACGTAAGGAGAACGAATGAAAATTTTAGTCGCGATGAGCGGCGGCGTGGATAGCTCGATGTGCGCGAAACTGCTGCAAGACGCGGGGCACGAGGTGCAGGGCTGCTATATGAAGCTGCACGCAAAGCCCGGCTATCACGAAGCAAATATTGCCAAAGTCCGCAAGGTAGGCGAGTTTTTAGGCATAAAAATCCACATTTTGGATCTGCAGGAGGATTTTAACCGCGACGTTTACGAGCCCTTCGTGCAGGCCTATATAGGCGGTCTTACGCCAAATCCATGCGCGCTGTGTAATCGCCGTATAAAGCTCGGCAAGCTCTTGGAATTTGCGCGCGAGCAGGGCTTTGAGCGCCTAGCTACGGGGCATTACGTCCGCATCGAGGACGGGCTTTTAAAAGCCGCTGTAGATCTTAGCAAAGATCAGAGCTATTTTTTAGCAAACATCGATCCCGCCGCGCTTAAGTTTATGCTCTTTCCGCTTGGAGGGATGTATAAAAAGGATGTCAAAGTAGCCGCGCGCGCCTATGCGGAGCTTTCGCAGATCGCTTCTGCGAGCGAAAGTAGCGAGATCTGCTTTGTCGATACCACATATATCGACGTTTTGAACCGTCATACGGGCACCAAAATGCCCGGCATCGTGCGCGACCGCGCGGGCAACGCCGTGGGCACTCACGAGGGTTATATGCACTACACGATCGGCAAGCGCCGCGGTTTTACGGTGCACGGCGCGCATGAGCCGCACTTCGTGCTAAGCATCGACCCGAGCAAAAACGAGATCGTCGTAGGCGGCAAGGAGGAGCTGGCGACCTACGAGTTCGACACCGAAAATTTCAACGCCTTTTTAAGCAGGGATGAAATTTTAAATATGTCTGGCCTCGGCGTTAAGATCCGCTACCGCAGCGCCAAACTCCCCGTTAAAATTTCGCCGCGTGAAGACGGCGGCGTGCATGCCGTGCTGTCTGCGCCCGCAGCGGGCATCGCTCCGGCACAGCTCGCGGTTTTTTACGACGAGCGCGACCACGTAGTGGCAAGCGGATTTATAAAATAGCGCTTTGCATCCGATGCTTCCTTTGGTGTCGCTTGGGCCTCATCTGCTCGCAAAACGGCGCTTTGATCGCGCCGTTTGATCTACACTTGCTCTGCTAAATTTTATATCGAAGTAAGATATTTACGCTTTTGAATCCGCGCCTTTAAATTTCATTTCGCAAGCCTAGGCGCGCAAATTTTATGCGTGCAACTTTGTGATTGAGTCTTTTAAATTTACGCTCTGTCGCCGCGTACGCCTACACTGCTAGCGAAATTTTACGAAAGTTGCGGCGCTAAAATAAAATTTACGGCGACGCCTTATCAAAGCGCGCCGCGACGCAAAAATCGCG
>NZ_CALHHT010000097.1 GCF_938031315.1 uncultured Campylobacter sp. | reverse complement strand
GACTGAAATCCGTCGCGAAAGGTCGTATCCATAACGTCGATAAGCTTTTTAGCCATTTTTAGCTCCTAGGTTAAATTTAGCGTGAATTTTAATATTTCTAGCCTAAAAAAGCTTTTAAACCAAAAACCCCCGGAAAGATTGCGAGCGTTAATAGCACTAGAATTTGCAATAAAATAAAAGGTAGCACGCCCTTGTAAATATCCGTGGTGTGGATTTGCGGCGGCGTCACGCCCTTTAAGAAAAATATCGAAAATCCAAATGGCGGCGTCATAAACGATGTTTGTAAATTTACAGCGATTAAGATCGCAAACCACACGGGATTGATATGCAAAGACTCTACTATCGGCAAAAGTATCGGCAAAATGATATATGAAATTTCGACATAATCGAGAAAAAATCCAAGCACTATGATAACTACCATCGTAAGCGCGATAAATCCCCATGCTTGACCGGGCAGATTCTCCATAAAATTTTTTACGACCTCATCTCCGCCCGTGTAAGAAAAAATCATCGAAAATGCCGTGGCGCCCATCAAAATCATAAAAACCATGCCCGAAATTTTAGCGGTATTTTTTAGCGCGTCATAGATCAGCCTAAACGAAAACGTGCGGTATAAAACAGCTAGCGCTATCGCACCCAAGCAGCCTACCGACGAGCTCTCCGTAGGCGTAGCGATGCCCGCAAAAATAGATCCCAGGACGAGCAAAATCAGCACGAGCACCGGCACGACGTTTTTAAGCGCGATAAAAATTTGCTTTGATTTGCTAAGTCCCTCTAGCGGCGGAACAGGCGGCGCATAATCTTTGCAAATATATGAAATAATCGCAATATAAATCACGTAAAAACCCACTAGCACGAGTCCAGGAATAACTGCTGCGGAGAAAAGATCACCCACCGAAACCGAAAGTATATCGCCTAAAATAATCAGCACGATAGAAGGCGGGATAATCTGCCCAAGCGTGCCCGCAGCAGCGATAGTGCCGGTAGCTAGGGGTTTATCGTAGCCGTATTTCATCATCACGGGCAGGCTGATGACGCCCATAGCGATGACAGTCGCGCCCACGATGCCCGTCGTAGCCGCAAGTAATGCGCCCACCAAAACGGTGCTGATCGCCACGCCGCCTCGTACGCCGCCGAATAAAAATGCCATCGACTCTAATAAACGCTCCGCAAGGCGAGTCTTTTGCAAAATCATACCCATCAAAATAAAAAGCGGCACCGAAATTAGCAGCTGATTTTCCATAATCGAGTAAATTCTATTAGGCATCAGTGAAAAAAACTGCCTACTCATATCCTCAAAAGCTTCAGTTAAAATTTCAAAGCCCTGCGCGTAATCCCACGCCTCACTAAGTCCGTAGATAAAGCCGAAAATCACAGCCACGGCGCCGAACGTAAACGCAACAGGAAATCCCAGTAGCAGCATAAAAAGCGCTGCCGCAAACATCACTATGCCTATCATAGCTCGCCACCTTTTATCTTGCCATGGCAAAATTCCGCCCAAGCGCGAAAAGCGTAAAATTTATAGAATTTTAAATTTAAGCTCATTTTACCCTCACACACTCTGTGCGCCCGAAGAATTCCCACTAAGAAATTCCGAGCCTTTGTTTTCCCTAACATCAAGCAAGGCATTAATATTTTTAATCAAAAATCCAAATGCGTAGATAAATAAAAACGCATAGCTAAGCGTGATTGCGGACTTGATGATCCAAAGATGCTGCATGCCGCCGGGATTGGCGCTGGCCTCATGGCTCGTATAAGCCTCGCTTACATAATCGATCGAAAAGAACGCCACGAGCGCCACGAAAGGCAAAATGAAAAATATCGTGCCTAAGATATTTATGAGTGCTTTTGCAGTGGGGCTAAATTTTTCGTAAAAAATATCCACGCGAACGTGAGCGTTTTCTTTAAGCGCGTAGGTCACACCGAATAAAAACATCGCCGAATATAGCCACCACGTAAGTTCTTGCATAGCGACGGAATTTGCAGCTGGAAAAAGATAACGCGCCACAACATTGTAAAAAACAACTATAACTAAAAGCGCCAAAAATACGATACTTAATACGCCTAAGATATTTGCGAACGCATCAAAAGCTCTTTCTAATCTGCGTAAAAAATCCCTCAAAATTTTACCCTTTGCTTGAAATTTTTGCTATAAAAGCTGGGATTTTAGCAAAAATATCTGCAATTTATTATAAAATTATGCGCGGAAAGGATTTTTATGATTTTAAAATTTCAAAACAAATACTCTAAAAAATTTCTCGCTTTTTGTGCTATATGGGCGCTTTTTTGGCTAGCATTTTCATATTTTTTCTTGCAAAAATTCCTTTTTATCTATCCGGAAAGCTTTAGTATTCACGTGAGATTCGCACTTTGCGCCGTGGCGTTAGGAACGGTGATTTTAGCGATTTGCGGCAAGGACGTTTACGGCGCAATCTGTGGATATGCGGTGTGGTTCTACGGTGTGGTGCTAGGATTTGCCTCGTCGTTGAATTTAGCCAAAATCCGCGTCGTACTGCGCGAAGACGGCGAAATGGGAGGGATAAGCGGCTGCGGCGGGGCGGTTAAATTTTTAAATTTCGACTTAAGCGTGGTGCCGATTTTTAAGCCGTTTAACAGCTGTGCATTCGACGTTCCGGCAGTGCCGGCTGATGCGACGCTAGAGGGGCTGCAAGCCAAGCTAACGGCGCTTTATAGCGGAG
>NZ_CALHHT010000096.1 GCF_938031315.1 uncultured Campylobacter sp. | reverse complement strand
TGATCGCAAATTTAGAGCAGATACGCGGCGCAAAGGTCGTGATCGCGGTAGCCGGCATGGAGGGCGCGCTAGCTAGCGTACTAGCAGGGCTTGTTAGCGTGCCAGTGATCGCGGTGCCCACCAGCGTGGGATACGGAGCGAGTTTCGGCGGGCTAGCGGCGCTACTGGCGATGCTAAACAGCTGCGCAAACGGCGTTAGCGTCGTAAATATCGACAACGGCTTTGGCGCCGCGTATAACGCGAGCCTGATAAATCATCTCTAAATTTACACCCGCTGCTCTACTGAATGAACAGGCTAAATTTAAGCATACGAATGTAAAATTTGACGAGTAAATTTAAAAGGAAAAAGTTGCAAGATAAAATTTTAAGCGAACTAAAAACAAGCGAGTGCGATTATGGAGACGCCGCGGCAAAACTTGTGATTTTAGCAATTCCAATTTACATTGTTGTAGGTTCAAATAGTGGCTTTGAAGGCATTATGGCAGCCATTTTATTTTATGCATTCGTGAGGGCTGTAATTAGCATAATTTCATGCCATTTATCGCCTAAAGCCTTAGCGCTCGCAATCTTTGCCCTCTTTCTAGTTATCGAAACTGCACAATATTTTAAAGTGCTTGAAATTTTAGGCGTCCAAAATTCTATATTGCGGATAATTTTTGGTGGAACATTCGATTGGACGGACATCATCTGCTACGCGATAGGCTGTGTTTTAGCTTACGTATCTGAAAGTATCATTTATGATAAGGCGCGACTATGGAGGCGTAAAAGGTTGCCTAAAAATTTTAATGAAATTTTGCAAAGCGGCGATGAAGAAAAGATCAAAGCGGTATTTCAAGCCCTCGATATAAATGCGACTGACAAAGACGGCAACACGATACTTCATATGCTACATGCGGACAAAGATATCAAGAAAAAAGACCCAAACTCACCCTATGTGTATATGGGCGCGAATTTAATCGAATGGATCATCATGCAAGGCGGCGACATAAACGCTAAAAACAAAAAGGGCGAGACGCCCCTTAGAAATTTTATGTGGTATGTATATAAAAATTTAAAACCGCATCAAAAACTAATAATTATAGCCCATCCCGGATCCTATTTTTATAAATATGCTAAAGAGATGAATGAGGTTTTAAATACTGATTTTGGCGTAATGTGCAATTACGTATATTACATGCTGCCTAGAGTATCAAAGTATGTCATTAATCCAGAGCAAAAGCTAATGTTTGGTTTATATCATATGCAATTAGAGGCATCGGGGGATTTGGATAAGATGACGCCGTTTATAATATACAATACTATACCAAAATCACCAGATGAACAAACAGATGTTTGGCGCCGCTTCGGCAAAAGGTTGGAATATCTATATGTGCCCGAGTATCCAACGGATATGGAAAAATACGATCCGCAAGAATACAGTAAATTTACCTATGATTTTTGGATGAAATTCTTAAGGCAAAAAGATAGCGTGCAGTATAAAATGATACATGCGGTTACTAATTTATATTGGCATTGGGACTATAACGGGGAATATGGAAGTTGGATTTTATGGGATGACGATTATACCGATGAAGCTGCCGTCGAAATCAAAAAATATTTTAAGCTAGGCAATAGGCTAGATGAGCTAAATGACGGCGTGCTTGATAAGATGTTTTATGATCTAAGAAAGAGCTGGCGTGCCGAAGATGTAGGTAAGCTTAGATATCTGTTCGTGCTTTGGTTGCTTAAAAATCCCGAGCCGTTTTTAGAGGACGAAATTTAAAAGGAGAAGCGATGGATAAACAAAAAGCAGTAGAAAAAATGACCAAAGTCATGGCGAAA
>NZ_CALHHT010000095.1 GCF_938031315.1 uncultured Campylobacter sp. | reverse complement strand
GGCTAGCGGCGAGCGAAGCGTCGTGCTACTGGGCTGTCCGTGCGGGATCTGGAGCTGCTGGTATCTCGCGCTTAAGATTAAATTTGAAGAAAACGCGGTTAAATTTACCGACTTTAAAAACCCGCGCCGCAAAGATTGGCAGTATGGGCTTGAGTTTAAATTTGACCGCGTGAGCTTTGTGAGCGAAATTTCTAAAATCGCCTCTTTTAATAAGCTCTAAAATTCAGTAAATTTTAACGGCGCGATCGAAACTGCGCCGAAACAAACCTACCTTTGCCTCGGCAAAATTTAGCTTTAAAGCGAAATGGCTGCCGCACAAGCTCATAAGATTAAAATTTTCGCCTTGCCGCTTCGCAATACATCCAGCAAAATATCATAAAATTTGCCCAGCCTTAGCTTTAAAATTCCGCCCCTTTTGATAATCACGAAGACCCGCCCGCCCCGCTCGCTAAGCGCGTCATAGAGTGCGTCTAAATTTGCGACGTATTCGGGCTCGAAATTTAGCGCTGCGGCAAACAGCGCGAAAATTTGATCTTTGCGCCTAATCTTTGCACCGTCGATGATGATCTTTGCTGCGCGGCACGTCTTAAAATTTAAACTCATTGCACGCGCTCGAAGCTTTCATAATGATCGGCGGTGTAGAATATCAGGCCGTCGTTTGAAAATATCAGCCGCTTCGCGCCGCGCGCGCCGCCGCGATACTCGATATCGCACTCGCGCCAAGTCCGTCCCTTTTTATCAGGCAATCTGCGCTCAAAATTGCCGAAGCGATCGCCGCCGATGCTCTTGCCGCGCGCGTATCGCCACAGATCGCCGCCCTGCCAGCCAAGCTCACCGGCCTGCTTTTTCGTGATGAAATTTTGCGGCAAAGAGCCCGTACGGCGGATATGAGCGCTCACGCACTCCCTGCTTATGCAGGGCTCGTCCGCGAACTGATTTTTAGAATTTACGGCTGGATTTTGCGAGTGCGAAGCTTCATAATCTGCGCTAAGCCGCCTGTGGACGTCCGCTTCATTTTTAGGATTTGTCGCGGCGGGCTCGTTTTCTCGCGGATGAGATTTTAAATCTCCTAGATCTGCTCCGCCGTCTGCGCTTCTTGCCCCGCTCTCATCTTTTGCGTCGGCGCTGCTTGCAGGATTTTCGGAACTTGAAATTTTACGATCGGTGCCGCTTGCAGAATTTTGCACGCCGCTTTTACGCGACGCAGCATCCAGGGTTTTGGAGGTAAAAACCCGCTCATCTTTAGCCGCGGAGCCGCGCGAATTGGAGATAAAATTTAGCGCCAAAAGAAGTGCTGCGAAAATTGCGAGCGGGATCAGCTTTTTTGCCACCGCTAGCCTCTTTTGCGGGTCGCAAAGCGAAAATAGAGCACGATCGCCGCTACTATCGCGCCTAGAGCCAGCGGAGCGATCCACGGCGCGTCCTTAATGTGCACATAGAGCTCGCGCACGAAATCGCCCGCGTAGTAGCTCAGTAGCCCTACCACAAGCGCCCAAATGAGCGAACTTACGGCGTTGATGACGCTAAATTTTAAAAACGAATATTTTGTGATACCGATCGCGATCGGTACGAGGGTTTTGAGGCCGTAGATGAATTTTTTGATTAAAATTATGCGGTCGCCGTATTTACGAAACAAGATCTGCGCCAGAGCGAGGTTGCGGCGCTGTTTGCGCAGATATGGCATGATCTCTTTTTTATTGTAACGACTTACTAAAAACAGCCCCGAATCGCCTATAAAGTTCGATATGCAGGCGATTACGATGCATAAGACGATATTGAGCTCGCCGGCCGAGCTTAGCACGCCCGCTGCCGCAAGCGCCAAAAATCCTCCGCCCAGCGAATACAAAAACAGTATCAGATACCCCCACGTATGGAGGTTTTCAAACATCGACTCCATCAAATCCTTTCATAAAATTCTATTAAATTTTAGGTTTTAAATTTCAAAATTTCGAGGCTTTTATGCGCCGAAATTCCGCTACAACGGAATTTCCTAGCATACGCTCTTTCGGTTTGCGGGCTTGCAACGCGGTAGCTAAATTTAAAGCTCTAAATTTACACACGACGAGCAGGCAAATTCCATGTTTTGCAATAGCCGCCGCGTAAAGCTCGATCTGCACGACTTCAAAGCTCACGCGAAGCTAAATTTAGAAAAACGCTAAATTAAAATTTGCAAAGTTTCGCAAGCAAGCGGCGCTAAATTTCACAAATATTTAAATTTAGCCTGCGATCGTCGGACTAAATTTCGGCTAAATTTGGACTAAATTTAGCCACCAAAGCGCGCACAGGCTATATTCTTTGAAATCAATATCCGCCCTCCGCGCCGATTATGCGCATCAAAAATGCATAGCCATCGCTGTTCGGATCAAAAGCGCGATCGCTTTTAGTCTCCAGCACCGAGCCGCCCAAGCTCACGCCAGCAAATAATCCGCCCTTGTTCGTAAAGACGTACATATCCTGATTTAGCACGTCCAGCGCGCCCGAATCAGCGCTATAATTGCCCGCGACCGCCGTCGCATCGCCCGAGAGCGTGATTTGGGATTTTCGCATCTTTTCGATCACGTCGTCGTTCATCACGAAAATGACTAAATAATTATCCTCGTAGCCGATCTGAAGTCCGATGCTGGCGCTGCTGATCTCTGCGCCGCTTACGCTGCGCGCGCCGTCATTATTGTAGACGATGATCCCCTCGCCGTACATTCCGCCTATGATGAAGCCCAGCTTTTTGACGCTCGGAAAGATCACTATCGCGCGGGCTTGTTGCGCTAGATATTTGTACTGCGAGTTTGTGCGCATTACCGACGAATAGGCGCTGGCACTATTGATGATGAGCTCATCATCGGCAAATGCCGCGTTAAAAAGCAAAAATAAAGCGATTATAAATTTTTTCATTTCACACTCCTTATTTGGCTATCTCGACCGCGCGAAGCTCGCGTATGACGTTAACCTTGATCTCGCCTGGGAATTGAACCTTATCTTGGATCTCGGAGGCGATCTCTTTGGCGACCAAAACCGCCTCGTCGTCGTTCATAAGCTTGGCGTTTGCGATGACGCGGATCTCGCGACCTGCGTTGATCGCATAGGCCTGCTTAACGCCCGTTTTACTCATCGCGATCGCTTCGATGTCGCTAACGCGCTTTAGATAGCTTTCTAGCACCTCTCGTCTGGCGCCCGGGCGCGCGGCACTTAGCGCGTCTGCGGCACAGACTGCGGCGCTTTCTACGCTGGTGGCCTCCTCGTGGCCGTGGTGGGCGTAGATCGCGTTTATAACTACCGGATGCTCTTTGTAGCGGCGGCAAACCTCAGCGCCCAGATCCACGTGCGAGCCCTCATATTCGTGAGTTAGCGCCTTGCCGATGTCGTGAAGTAAACCCGCCCGCTTGGCCAGCTTTTGATCTCCGCCCGTTTCTGCGGCGATGATGCCCGCAAGATGTGCGACCTCAAGGCTGTGCGCAAGGGCGTTCTGCCCGTAGCTGGCGCGAAATTTAAGCTTGCCGATGAGTTTTAAAATTTCGGGGTGAATTTTGCTAAGGCCTAGATCCATTACGATATTTTCGCCCTCTTCGGCGATGCTAGCTTCAAATTCGTCGCTTACTTTTTTGTAGATGTCCTCGATACGCGCAGGCTGAATTCTGCCGTCCTCGATAAGAGTTTCGATGACGCGAACGGCGATGGCGCGGCGGTAGAGATTATGTGAGCTTACGATGATCGCATTCGGGGTATCGTCGATGATAACATCCACGCCAAGAGTCATCTCAAGCGCCTTTATATTGCGCCCCTCTTTGCCGATGATGCGACCTTTTAGCTCATCGTTTTTGATATTTACGACGTTGATAAGTCGCTCTGCCGCAAACTCGCCCGCAAAGCGCGACGTAGCCTGCGCTAAAATATAATTCGCCTTTTTTCGCGCCTCTTTTTTGGCTTCCTCTTCATACTTTCGCACGATGTGAGCGATGTCGGTGCGGCTTTGCTCCTCGACCTTCTTAAGCACCTGTGCGCGCGCCTCATCCTGCGTAAAGCCCGCCACGCGCTCAAGCACCTTAAGCGCCTCGGAGAGCTTCTCTTCATAGCTTTTCTTTAAATTCGAGCCCTCTTCGTAGAGGAATTTCGCCTCTTTTTTGGCGCTTTCGAGCTCCTTTTTGCTGTCTTTTAAAATTTCTTGCTCGGTTAGAAGCGCGTGCTCCTTTTTACCGAGCTCGTCAAATTTAACGTTAAATTCTTTCTGCAGTTTGCTTGCCTTATCTTCGTATTTTTTCTTAGCTTCAAACTCAGCTTCCTGCACCGAAATTTTAGAATTTCGCAAGATGCCCTCGGCTTCAAATTCTATCGCTTTAGCTTTAGCTTTGGCTTGTTCGACGAAGAAATCGTAATTGGCGTTATTGATCTTTCTAGCTACTAAGTATCCTATGCCAGCGCCCACCGCAAGAGCGCACAAGGCGATTAAAATCTCTATCATACTTTCCTCTTTTTAGGTAATTTTGGCTCGGAGTTATGTAAAAATCGCCCTTAACGTCGTGATCAAGCGATAAAATTTCGCTGCAAAAGCAGTCTTTTATACTCACGAACGCGATTGCGGGCTTAAACTTAAGACCTGAAAAAAACATATCGTAAAATCCTTTCCCATGTCCTATTCTAGCCATTGCGCCATCCACTCCGATAGCTGGAACCACGGCTAGATCGACCTTTTTAAAATACCCGTTTTGCGGCAGCGTCTGTCGCAACCCAAAGCACGAAATTTTAAAAGGTAAACGCAATCTTACCATTTTTAAACTAATATCCACCATAAACGGGACGTAAAATTCGCAGCTTTTTGATAGCTTTTTTCTTAAAATCAAAACGTTCGGCTCGTAGCTCATCGGCAAAAATATCAAAATTTTACGCGCTTTTAAAAATTTTATCAGCCGCTCAAGCCGCCATAATAGCTCATAATGCTCGCATCTAGCCGCACGCGCGGCGTGAGATTTTAGACGCGATTTGCAAATTGCTCTAAATTCATTCTTTTGCATCGCTTGATCTTTCGAATAAAATATTAACGCTTATTTTAACTATTTTTTGTATAATTTTGCGATAAAATTTTAAGGTTCATTATGAAATTTCGTTTTTTTCTAGCGCTTTTTACGGCTTTTTTATTTCTTGCAGGTTGCGGCGATGATGAGGATAAAAAATCAAGCGATACCCCGACCGAGGCCAACGCCACGCAGCCGCAGTCCGAAACCGAAGCCGTAATCCAGGTCGATTATACCGCTCCTTTTACACTCCAGCTAAGTAACGGCAAAATTTTGAATATGCAAAAGACAAAGCAGGGCTTTCGAATCGATAATAACTCCACCGTGACGCTATTTGCGTTTTTTACGCCGTGGTGCGACGCCTGCGCCGTGCAAGTAAGCGCGCTAAACGCCGCCAAACAAGCCTACTCCGGCAAGCTTGACATAATCGGCGTGATGATCGGTGATGCGAGCCTAGACGACGCTAAGGCCTACGCAAGCGCGCACGAGGTAAATTACGCGATCGCTTACGGCGAAGGGACGGACTTTTTTACAAAGGCGCTAGGCGGCATAAACGAAGTGCCGTATATGGCGATATACGACGAAAAGGGCGAGTTTAGCGCGCAGTATTTCGGGCTGATGCCGGAAGAAATTTTAATGACCGAATTGGAGAAAATTTTCTGATGTTCGAATTTTTTAAAAAAGGGCTTAGCAAGACCATAGGCGCGATGCGAGGTGCAAAGGGCGAAGATAAAATTTCAAAAGAAATCCTAGAAGAGATGCTGCTTGAAGCCGACGTAGGCTACGAGCTTGTAGAAGAGATTTTAGAAAAACTTCCCGCAAAAAAGCTAGTTGCCAAAGATGATCTTAAGGGCGTTTTGAAGAACTATTTCGATTACGAGATCGCTAAACCCGCGGATGAGAAGCCCTTCGTAGAGCTCATCATCGGCGTAAACGGCGCGGGCAAGACCACGACGACCGCGAAGCTTGCAAATTTATATAAAAATAGTGGCCAGAGCGTAATTTTAGGCGCATGCGACACCTTTCGCGCGGGCGCAGTCGAGCAATTAAAAAAATGGGCGCAGATCCTAAATCTACCGATCGTAGCGACCGCGCAAGGGCACGATCCCGCTGCTGTGGCGTTTGACACCGTTAACTCAGCTAGTGCCAAAAACATCGATCGCGTCCTGATCGACACCGCCGGGCGCCTGCAAAATCAGAAAAATTTAGCCGCGGAGTTAGAGAAGATTGTGCGCATCTGCGACCGCGCAAAAAGCGGCGCACCGCACCGCAAGATCATCGTGCTCGACGCCACTCAGGGCAATCACAGCGTCGCGCAAGCCAGAGCGTTCAACGAGATCGTAAGGCTCGATGGCATCATCATCACGAAGCTCGACGGCACGCCCAAAGGCGGCGCACTTTTCGCCATAGCGCGCGAGCTGCGGCTGCCGATACTTTTCGTCGGTGTGGGCGAACGGATGGAGGATTTGGCGGAATTTAACTCGGATCAGTTCGTAGAGACACTGGTGGATGGGATTTACGCTTAAACTCTGCTTAAATTTACATATTCTCGCCGAACAAGCTTAAATTTTACGCGCCGAAATGCCCTGTAAATTTTGCCGCTCGATTATCTTAGAATAAATTTTACTTAGAATTTTACAATTTTCGTTTAGAATTTTGCAAAATTTTAGCTCACGCACCGCATAAAAACGCGCCGCTCGCGTCCATTCACACTAAAATACGTAAAATCCCTCCGCCATCAGCAAAGCAGCGCGCTTATAAGAATTCCTCAATGATTTCGAGCTGTTTAAATTTCACGGTTATCCTCTGTCCGCTCGCAAAGATAAAATCATACTCGCAAACGCTTTCCCGCTTTAGCGAAAATTGATAAACTATCAGATCGTTGTTTTTAAAGCTCTTATCGTCCGTTTTGAAGCGGACGGCTAGGACGTTTTTGAAAACAAATTTAAAATTTCTATCATGGTAGGGCGATAAAAATTTCATCGTCAGTCTATCTTCGTTTTTTAAAATGCCAAATTTAAATTCAGTCAAAACGGCGTCGTGAAGGGTTTCTTTCGCATTAAACAGATACCTTTTCGGATCCGAGACGAACTGCCTGATAGGCTTTGCTATTTCGTTTTCATTCTTGCGAAGCGACTTAAAATAATCGTCAAAATACCATATACTGTTTTTCTTTTTTATTTTTGACATAATTCATTTACATGATTTTCTTTGTTTTTTTTTGCTATCAAAAACGTATCTGTATAATGTTGGGTTATCTCCCGCCAATCCAATCGTATACTTACTTATGTAAAAGCCTGTCTCCGAATTATACCGTCTGTACCTGTTATAGTAAAGTTCTTCTATTTCAGCGTCTTGTTTTTACTCCAACACTTCTAACATACTGCTTATATAAACATCTTCTATATCACAATCAATATAACCCCATTTATTCCAATTAGTTTTTAGCCAATCTGAACCTAACCCTAATCTGTATCCATCAGGTATAGATTCTTTAGGGAAATACG
>NZ_CALHHT010000094.1 GCF_938031315.1 uncultured Campylobacter sp. | reverse complement strand
TTTTACCGCTTTATGGATGAAATTTTACGCAAAAACTCATCGTCGCGGCGGCAAAATTTCGAGCATTATGCGGCACGGGTGCGGTTAAGCGGCAAGAAATTTTAGGTCGGGCGGAAAGAAATTTCGAAACGCAGCGCAACGACGCAGCCCGTATGCAGGACTGAACGGCGAGCCGCTAAAGTAATTTGCGAGCAAAATTTAATGCGCAAAATTTAACGCAAACGGCGCGATCTTAAGCGTTAAAATTTAACGAGCAGAATTTTTAGCGAGCGAAAAACTCGCGAGAGAATTTATCGCCGAAAGGTCTGCGCTACGGGCGAAATTTAACGCGGCTTTTCGCGGCGCGAGGATAATTTGAAAATCCGCTCCTCCTTTGGGCGCTTGGTCTGCTTTGCTAGCCTCGGCAATGAAATTTGAACCCAAAATTTTAAAACCTGTTTTCAAAAATTGGCATAGGCTTTTGGAAATTTCCCCTTCAGCGCTAGATCGCAAATCCGGGTAAGACGTAGATCCACGCGCTCCTCGCCGAAGCTGTTGCGATACACGGCGGTGAGCTTACAGTGATGCAGCCATTGCCGTACCGCCTCGTTTTGCGCCTCGCTGCCGCCTAGCCAGTTCGCGCACGCCGCGGCTACGTAGGTCCTCGGATCGATCAGCCCAAACTCCGAGCCCTGCCTGTCTTTGTGCTTGTGAGCGTCCTTCGTGAGTTTTAAAATTTCTAAAATTCAGCCTCGCAAGATATCATCTGATCCACCGCCAGTGCCGTTACCGCGCCGATGAGGGCGGAGTAGGAGCCCATCTTTAGCAGCCTTATGATCTCGCCCGTAGCCGCGATGAAATTTATCACGCCCAGCGCCTTTAGCATCTCGCTTTTGACCTCTCACGTACGCGCGTCTTTCAGCTCGCGCAAAAATGCTGCGTAAAGCTGCTCGCCAAGCGTAGTAAGAGCGTGCTTGCGTATGAGTTTTGCCCCTCGGATACGCTGCGCCGAGCGTTTGGCGTTTATCATATCGCAAGCCGTTTTGATAAGCTCCTCGTTTGAAATTTGAGCCATTTTCTCCCTTTAGATTGAAATTTTACGCAAAAGCTCATCGTCGCGGCGGCGAAAAATCACACGCCGTTTATAAATTTCATGCGCCGCCCTACAAAACCGAGATAAAAATTTTGATCTCGTCTCCGCCGTAAAACTCAAAATCCGTTCCAAACGCTCTTTTTAGTTCGCCCGCCTCAAAAAAGCTCCAAATTTTGCTCCAAAACTTTGCTACGTTTTGCGGCTCATTCGGGAAGCTAAAAACGGCGTATTTGCCGCTTTTGATCTCCAAGGCTTCGCTACCGCGGGGTGCTTTGGTGCCGATAAAGATATCGTAAAGCCCGTCGGCGCCGTCTTCGTAATCGTAATAGACGCCGTAAATCTCGCTCCGCCCGTCATAGCACTCTTTCATAAATTTTGCCCACAGCGCGGGAATTTTACCGCTTCCGCCTAGCTCGTCCGCGTTTTTCGTGCGGGTTTTTAATCCGTAAATTTTAAACCCGTCTAAATACGAAATTTTGATTTTTTCGCTCAAATTTTACCTTTTCCGCTACTGCTCTAAAAGCTCTCTGGCCTGCTTTGCGATCGCTACGTCGGTGAAGCCGAAAAGCTTAAATAGCTCGTTCGCGTTGCCGCTCTCGCCGAAGCTTTGCATACCGTGTACCGCGTCTGCAAATTTATACCACTCAAGCGCACTTGCGGCTTCGACGGCCAAAATTTTAGTTTGCGGCTCTAGGATTTGCGCCAGATAGTCTGCGTCCTGCTCGCACAGAAGCTCGAAGCACGGCGCGCTTACGACGTTTGCGCCGATGCCTTGCTCTTGCAGGATCGCCGCCGCTTTTAGGCAGAGCGAGACTTCGCTACCGCTTGCGATGAGCGTGATACGTGCTTCTTTGCTCTGCCTTAGCAGATACGCGCCGTTTTGCACGTCGCCCAAAACCGCCTTAGGCAGCGGCTCAAGCCCCTGACGCGAGCATACGAACGCCGCGGGGGCATTCAGAGCAAGCGCCGTGCGCCAGCATTTTACGTTTTCGTTGCCGTCTGCGGGGCGAAAGGTGTAGAAGTCTGGCATCGCGCGGAAGGTGCTAAGCTGCTCGATAGGCTCGTGCGTCGGCCCGTCCTCGCCCACGCCGATGCTGTCGTGCGTGAAGACGAAATAGTGTCGCAAACCCATCAGCGCCGCGAGTCGCGCGCCCGTTTTGAGATAGTCGCTGAAGATAAAAAACGTCGCGCTAAACGGGATGAAAAGCCCGTATCTCGCAAAGGCGTTGCCGATCGCCGCCATCGCGTGCTCGCGGATGCCGAAGTGTAAATTTTTGCCGCACGGAAAGTCGCCGCCGCCTTTTAGCTCGGTCTTATTAGACGCCGCCAAATCGGCGCTTCCGCCCAAAAAGCCGGGCACCGCGTTTGCAATGGCGTTTAAAATTTTACCGTTACTATCGCGCGTGGCGACCTTAAGCCCGCTAAAATCAGGGAATTCTATCTTGCTAAAATCGGGATTTAAAAGCTCGTTTAAAAGCGCTCTTTTTTCATCGCTTAACTTTGCAAGCTTCTCCTTCCAAAGCCGCTCTTCCAAATCGCCTTTCTCAACCGCGGCGCGCGTCGCAAAAAGCACGTCCTCGCTTACGACGAAGCTTTGGGCTGGATCAAAGCCCAGGCTTTGCTTAGCGCGCGCAAGCAGCTCCTCTCCAAGCGGCGCGCCGTGCGTCTTGGCCGTGCCCTCAAGCTCTAGCGCGCCCTTGCCGATCGTGGTATTTGCGATGATGAGGTAGGGTTTGGTTTTATTTTTGACCTCGTCAAGGACAAATTCTATCTGATCGAAATTATGCCCGTCGATGCGCGCGACCTCAAAGCCCTGCGCTTCAAATCGCACTTTCACGTCCTCAAACCACGCGATATCGGTGCTGCCGTCGATCGTGATGCCGTTAGAATCATAAATTATCGTGAGATTATCGAGGTTGTGTCTGCCCGCAAGCGCGCACGCTTCGTAGCTGATGCCCTCCTGTAGATCGCCGTCGCCGCAGAAGCAATAGACGCGGTGATCGATGATCTCGTTGTCTCCCTCATTTAGCAGATGCGCGGCGTATTTTGCGGCCATCGCAAATCCGACTGCGTTTGCGACGCCCTGTCCGAGCGGTCCGGTAGCGATCTCGACGCCGGGGGTGGTGATCTCCGGGTGGCCGGGTGTTTTGGAGTGCAGGCGCCTGAAGCTTTTCAGATCGTCCATGCTCAAATCATATCCGCTAAGGTAGAGGTAACTATACACCAGCGCGCTTGCGTGCCCGCCTGAGAATACGACGCGGTCGCGGTTCAGCCACGCGGGATTTTTGGGATTGTGGCGGACCTTGCTCATAAAGACGCTCATTACGTCGCTTAGCCCCATCGGCGTGCCGGGATGGCCCGAGTTGGCGCTTTGGATCATATCCGCGCTTAGAAATTTGATCGTGTTTGAAATTTTACTTAGCTGCTCGCTCGACATTTTTCATCCTTTCAGGTATTTTTCTATCAAATTTAAAACCAAATCGCGCAGGTTCGCATCATAGCCGCTCATCGCGCCGCTTACCTCGTCTATTAGGCGCTGCTTGTAGCTTCTAGCGCCCGCAAGTCCGAGTAAATTTACGAAGGAATTTTTCGCACCGTCCGCTCCTACGGGCTTGCCCGCGCTTACCTCGTCGCCCGTGGCGTCGATGATGTCATCCTCGATCTGAAATATAAGCCCTAGCTTCAGTCCGATCTTATAAAGCTCATGCGCGAGCTCATCCTTTAGACCGCCGATTATGGCGCCTAGCTCAAACGCCGCAGCGATGAGCGCGCCCGTTTTGTGCAGATGCAAAAACTCAAGCTCGCTTTGCTTTAGAGGGATGTTTTCAAAACGGCAATCGATCGCCTGACCCAGCACCATGCCGCTGCTGCCCGCGTTTCGCGCTAGAGTTTTAATGCATTTTATCTTGATCTCGTTGCTTAGGCTTGCGCTTGCGGCGATCAAAAATGCGTCTGTATTTAGCGCATCGCCCACCAAAATCGCCGTGACCTCGTCGTATTTTTTATGCAGGCTCGGCCGTCCGCGGCGCAGATCCGCATCGTCCATCGCGGGCAGATCGTCGTGGATAAGCGAGTAGGTGTGGATCATCTCAAGCGCCATCGCGATCGCCAGCGCGCCCTCAAAGCGCCGCTCATCCACTGCCGAGACGACGCCTAGCAGCAGCTGCGCGCGAAAATGCTTGCCGCCCGCTTGCAGCATGTAATTGAGCGCCTCCTCGAAATACGGGTGAAAGCTCGGCGCCTTCAGCTCGTTTCGCTTCAAGTAGTCTTTAAATTTTTCTAAAATATCCATCAAATTCCTATCGCATAGTTGTGGGCTTTGGAGCCGCTTTTTGCGCGCTCGTTCGGTCTTTTTCGCTTCTTATGCTTTTCTATATTTTGCGCTCATTTTGCTTGCCGCGCTTGTGCTTTTTGCACCCGTTTTATGGCATTTGGTTGCGTCTCGCGTGCCGCTAAATTTTATCACTTTTCTGCTTGCTAGATACAAAACGACTGAAACGCGTTGCGACTGCCGCTTGTAAATTTTAAACCTTCTGATCGGCTGTTTTGCAAATTCTAAAACTATAAAATTTTGAAATTTCATCCGCCCCGCTTTGTTTAAATTTACCGCCCCGCCCCGCGAATTTCTAAATTTAAACGATCCGCTCCACCAGATTTACTACCGGGCCCGCTTGTAAAACCGCCTCAGCCCTTATCGCCGAGCAGATCGCCTAGGCCGCCGAGCCCTCCTAGCATGGATGCTGCGGCGCCTTTCTTTTCATTTTCGACGAGTTTTATCGCGTCGCCTATCGCCGAAATTAGCAGGATCTGCAGGCTTTCCTTGTCGCTAAAAAGGCTGTCGTCGATGCTCAGATCGAGCACCTCACCCGCGCCGTTTAGCCTGATGGCGACCATACCCGCGCCTGATTTTACGGTAAATTCCTTGCGCGCATTCTCCTCCTCGATCTGCTTGGCCTTGGCCTGCATCTGATCGAGCATCTGCCCCATTTTCGAAAAATCCATTCCTTCGAACATCAAAAATCCTTTAAATTTTGGCTATTTTAGCAAATTTAAGCTAAATTTACCGATTAGCTCGGTGCGGAGATGGGCTCACGAATATATCTATTTTAGTAAAAATGATAAGATGAGCGGTAAATTTACGGGAGCTAAAAATGGGCGATTGGGGCTACAAGGCGTACGAAAACGACGAGGCGGCGGATTGGTTTGCTAGATTTTGGGAGAGCAAAAATTTTGATCTGCTGCAAAGCACGGCAGGAGAGTTCGATCCAAAAAATGAAAACTACGATGAAATCAGGGCTGCCGCACACGTTTTGGCCTGCTTTGGCTCGCCGTATGCGTGTCCGTCGGATTTTTTAGATAAATTGCAACCGACTATCCGGAAAGTCGTTACGATTTTGGAAAATATGATCAACCCGCCAAGCGACGAATGGACTTTTCTTGAAATTTGGGAAAACTCGCCGCAGATAATAGACGAAGTAAGGCGGCAAATCGCAGATCTGAAAGAGCATTTAAGGTAGCGCGGGCGAGGTGGGCGCTAAATTTAGATCATTTCGGCAAATTTAAAAGCTGCGCAAAGCGCGACAAAATAAACTATCGCGGAGCCAGAGCTCGCGCAAACGAGCGCGCCTCAGATATCTTTAAACTCCGCTGCGACCGATTTTTGGAGATTCTCCGCCTTGCCAAGGATCGTTATCGCCTTTTGCCTGCATCTGTTTACGCATCTGTAGCAAATCGTGCAGCGCTCGCCAAATCTCGCCTTGCCGTGCGTGATTTTTATATTTTGCATCGGGCAGGATCTCGCGCACTCGCCGCACCCG
Organism: uncultured Campylobacter sp.; assembly: GCF_938031315.1. Classification (GTDB taxonomy): domain Bacteria; phylum Campylobacterota; class Campylobacteria; order Campylobacterales; family Campylobacteraceae; genus Campylobacter_B. The sequence goes on along the minus strand of NZ_CALHHT010000094.1, from coordinate 26,859 downwards.
TTGCAGCGCGCCGTATCGAGGCTCGGTTTGCGCCTAGCAAAGGGCGTTTTGTCCCAAATTTTCATCCAGAGCCGCTGTCCCAAAAGCCCCGCGATACGGCATAGCGGACTCAGCCCCTCTTGCGGCGGTTTACCCGCGGCAAATGCCTCCGAGGCGTGCTCTAGCTTGGCGTTTGCCTCCTTTATCACGCGCTCGTTTTTCTGCGCCGAATAGCTAAAAATCGCCACGTCGAGGATAAACGCGGGCATTTTCACGTGCACGCCGCCCGTTATCTTCGCGCCCGCTCGCCTTAGGATCCTAGCCGCGCAGCCCGCTCCGTCGCCGCTAAAAATCTCCATCGTAGCGATGATAAAGACGTTTTTACCGCGAAAATTCGCGCTGTTTTCGCAAATAAACTCGCGCACGATCTGCGGCAGATCGCTAAAGTAAACGGGATAGGCAAGGATGATGTCGCCATGGCGCTTTAGCAGCTCGCCGCAGGCCTCGTCCTCGATCGAAACCGCTGGGATATCGCCGCCCAGACGCTCTATAAATCTCTCCACGCAATGCTTGGTATTGCCTGTGGAGCTGAAATAAATCGCTATCATTTTGTGAATCCTTTTAAATTCAGGCGCCAAATTTGCCCATTTTCGCCGAATTTTGCCGACCGCGTCAAATTTAACGCCAAACACTGACAAATATTCGGCGCGCTTCCCTTTTGTCCGTTTGATAACAATGGCTGTGTACCTTTGCCCAAATTTTACCGCAAATTTGGCAAATTTATTTTTGAAATTTTCCAAAATGCGGTAGTTTTTAAAAAATTTATCTCAAATGGGCTCAAATTCGCACTATGCTGTAATTTTTGCGCTTTATAGGCAAGCGTAAATTTTATTCTCTGTAAACCATTGCGTTTTGGCTAGCGATGCGGTAAATTTTAATTCGTAAATTTCAAAAACAACAAAAATTCGGCGCGAAAGTTCATCTGCGGCACCAAACTTACGCTCGAAAATCTAAATTTAGCGACGTAAAATTTACCGAGCAAAGCAGCATGGCTAAATTTAGCTATAAATTTAAGAATATTGCCCAAAATTCGCCGCCTACTCGTACATTCGCCCCATTTCGAGCAGTTCGCCGAGCATCTCCCAGTCGCCGCGCACGGGTGCATCCTTTCCCGCGTGATCCATCAGGCCGCGCGCTCCGCACTCTAGCAGCGAAAACGGATCGAAATTATACCAGCCATGCCCGCCTGACGATACGATGCCGAAAAACTTGCTCTCGTCCGCAAGCTGTCCGCTAGCGCGCATCCTGCTAAGCTCCGCTAGCTGAAATTTTATAACCTCTGCGGAATACGCAAGCCAGCCGTGCTTGTCTGCGGCCTCGAATTTCAGGGGCCCCATTGGTCTTTTGCCCAAAGGACTCGCCTCGTGCTGTTTTTGCAGAGACGCTACCGCTTACGGCGATGGAATTTTGCTCTTGCGTTTTGCTCTCGTCGTTTTTTAGCTCGTCGTTCGTAAATTTTGCCTCGCTTAGCGCGGTTTTAAAATTTGCGGATCTGCTTTCGTCAAATTTTATCTCAAAGCCCTCCGGTAGGCAGCGCATTATATCCGCAGCGGTTTTTAGCTCCTCCGCCGAACGAAACATATCGCCGCCCGCAGGCCCATCTTTGCAGAAGTGCGCAAGCTCAGGCGCTCGCTCTATCTCAAGCCACGCCTCGTTAAATCCCGCCCTCTCGCTCTCAAATGCCGCGCTTAGGATTTCAAGCATCAGCTCTGCGCTAAAGGGCTCGCCGCCGCGTGCCTCAAGCAGCCTTAAAAGCGCGAGTAGATATGCATCCAGCTCCTTGTTTGCGGCCCGGCTCGCTTCAAATTTTTCCACCATTTCGCAGACGGCGCCATAAAATTCTTCGTAGTTCAAATTTGCTCCTTTTTTGCGGACCGGCAAGCGGCTATAACGGGCTGTTTGAAGTGAATTTTAGCGCAAATAGCGCCTCTTAGTGCACGATGTAGCGGGTGCGCCTGCGCACAAGAGGTCAAAACCCGCGCAAAGAGCTAGCGCCTGTAGCCGTAAATTTTTAAGCTTTGCTCGCCAGGCTCCATCTCAAATTTGCCCAGGCGCTCTAGATAGCGTGCTATAGCGTCAAGGTCTTGGCTTTTGTGCCCCGGCGGTAGCAGCGCGCCGCGGCTTGCGAAGTCGTAGAATTTCGCAAATTCTATATATTCTATCTCGGCGTAGAGGGTGGGCTTTTCGCTCGTCGTGAGGCGCTGCGAGATGTAGCCGTCGCGGATGCCTTGCGTGTAGTATGCGGCGGGCAGGGCGAATCTGATCTCGTTCACGCAGGAGCCGAAGAAGTCATAAATCTCGCAATGTCTTGCGGGCGAGCCCTCGGCGCAGATCGCCGAAAAGAGCTTGCGCCATTTTGCGTCGCTCATAAAGCCGAAGCGAAACTCGGCTAGCTTTTTATCTAGTCGCGCTTTGTATTTTTCGTAGTGCTGCGGTGAGGCGAAAAGCTCCTCAAGGCGCGGTGCCATGCTATTTTATGATCTCGTTTCGCTCGTTTACCTGCACGATTTTTGGCTCAAAATCTCTCGCTTTTTTTGCGCTCATCTGTGCGTAAGCCACGATAATGACTACGTCGCCGACGCATACTTTTCGCGCAGCTGCGCCGTTTAGGCAGATCTCGCCCTTTTTCTCGCCGCAGATTACGTATGTAGCGAAGCGCTCGCCGTTATTGACGTTTAGGATTTCGACTTTTTGGTACTCGCGAAGCCCCGCAGCTTCGATGAGCTCGGGTCCGATCGTAATGGAGCCCACGTAGTTTAGGTTGGCGTCCGTCACGCGCGCGCGGTGGATTTTGCTTGATAAAATTTCGATTTTCATCGGCCGTCCTTTAAATTTAGTCTAAATTTGACCCGCCTCGCGCCGCGACGAGCTCGCTTACGACCTGCTTGTCGCTGAAGGGGTGCTTCACGCCCTTGATCTCCTGGTAGGTCTCGTCGCCCTTACCCAAAATAGCGATCATCTCGCCGTTTTTGGCAAGATCTAGCGCGCGCGCGATCGCCTCTTTGCGATCCGCGATCTTTAAAATTTTATCCTTTCGGCGCATCCCTGCGCAAATTTGCTCGATGATTTCGCTCGGCTCTTCGCTGCGCGGATTATCGCTCGTGACGACGCAAATTTTGGCAAAGTGCTCGGCGATGGCGCCCATTTTCGGACGCTTGCCGTGGTCGCGATCGCCTCCCGCGCCAAAAACCGCGATGATCTCGCCGCTTGCGCGCAGCGCGTTTAGCACCTTTTCGATGCCGTCTGGGGTATGGGCGAAATCGACGATCACAAGCGGGTTTTTATTTACGATCTGCACGCGACCCTCGACGCCGCCGAAGTTTGCCAGGGCTTTTGCGATCTTCTCATTCGGCAGCTTGGTCAGAATTTTAACCGCCGCAAACGCCGCGGTAAGGTTGTAGAGATTAAACTCGCCGATCAGATCGCTTTGCAGTTGCGCATTATCGCCGTTTGGGGTGCGCACGAGCGCGTCGATGCCGCCCTTTAGCCCATAGCCACTCACGCCGAAGCTCGCGGCGTTTTTGATGCCGTAGGTAAGGGCGTTTGCGGGGTTAAATTTAATATGCCCATCGTCGGCGTTTATGAGCTTTGGCGCGTCGTCTGCAAAAAACGAGCTCTTGACTGCGGCGTATTCTTGCATACTGCCGTGATAATCGAGATGATCTTGGCTGAGATTAGTAAAAATTTTAAGCGCAAAATTTAGCCCCTGGATGCGGTTCTGCGCGATTGCGTGCGAGCTAACCTCCATAACGAAATACTCGCAGCCCTGCTTGCCGGCTTCATAAAGATAGCTCATCGTCTTAAAAACCGAGCTCGTCGTAAGCCCCTTCTCGTCGATCCTGTGCTCATTTATGAAAGCGCCGCGCGTGCCGCTTAAGCCGCAGCTAAAGCCCAGATCCAGCAGCGTCGAGTAGATCGCCGCCGCAGTCGTCGTTTTGCCGTTCGTACCCGTGATGCCTACGATTTTGATGCGCGGATCGATATTTAAAAGCTCCTTTGCTTGCGCGATAGAGATGATCTGCGCGCCTTTTTGCGCCGCTTCGGGTTCAAATTTGGCGTTCGCGTCCGTGCGCATAAAAAAGCAGCCCGCCTCGCACTCGGCGGAGTTGTCGGTGATAAAGCTATTTTCGAGTCGTATTTTCATGATTTTTGATTTTTTGCATTAGCGCTTCGAAGCGCTCATCGCCTGCATACGCGGCAGCCGAGCTCTCGACGTAATTAAGCCCCATCTCGTAGTAGCCGTTTTCTATCAAATTTTCTAAAAATTCTATCATCTCGGTTTTGTCCGAAATGGCGATTTTGGAGGAAAAAATGATCGATTCGAAGGCCTCTTTAAAGCCCTTTTGGCCTACCGCGCGCATAAAATCGGCATAGGCGATAACGGCGATCTCGTCCTCGGCGCCGGGTTCGGAGGCCGCTTCGTTCGCGATCTTTTCGTTGATGGAGTTTAAAATTTTAAAAAGCTCCGCGGTTTGAGTTTTGGGGCTGAGGTTGTAAAAATCAAAGAGCATAAGCGCTTCTTCGCGGTCTGCCAGCGCGGTCTGGCAAAGCTCGAGTAAAAATAGAATTTCTTCCTCGCCGCTTTTTTCGTAGGCGAGCGAAAAATACAGCTTCGCAAGCTCGAATTCCCCGCGCGAAAAGGACTTTAGCCCCAGCTTTTTATAATTCAAACTCTTCGCCTTCGGGGATGTTTACGACGCTAAGCTCGGGGTGAATATCCATGCGAAGCTGGCGCTCGACGCCGTATTTTAGGGTCTGTGAGCTCGCCGCGCAGCCGTGGCAATGCCCGGTAAGGCGGACATGGACGACGCCGTTTTTTATGCCTAAAAGCTGTATATCGCCGCCGTCGTTTTGAAGCATCGGACGGATTAGCTCCAAGCTGCCTTGTACCGGAGCTAGAAGCTCTTCATCGCTAAATGGTATCATTAAAATTCCTTGTTTTGGTTTTGGCGAATTATATCCAAAAGCGATAAAAAAAGGCTTATCGGGGATGAAATTTAATCTTAAATTTTGCGCGAGGACGCGGATTTTGTGCCATAGATCGCAAAGAATTTTATACGGTGCGGAGGAATGGAAATATGATTTTAAAATTCTATCGATTCGGTAAGGACGAAGCCCGCAAATTATCGGGCCTGCATATATTTAAATTTAGACTATTTACGCTATAAATTTGAGATGAAATTTTAGCCCGGTCGGGAGCTATATTTGAGATAAATTTTGCTTGAGTGGAAGAGAATTTAAGGCGATTTTGTCTAAATTTATCAGGATAAGCGCCGATACGATTAAATTCTATAAAGAACAGATTTCGATCTTAATGGTAAATTTTACGGCATATGAAAGCCTGGGCGGTAGATATTATTTTAAAGCTCGTGGTCGAAATTTCGCTATGTTTTATATCGATCGCGGCTGTGAAATTTCGGCGCGGGCGCATGCAATCACGGCAAAATTTCTATCGGCGTGCCGATTTTTACGTGCTCGAAAAGCTCGTCCATATCGTCATTGACGAGCGCTATGCAGCCCTCCGTCCAGTCGCCGAATGCCGCGATACTCTGCCCTAGGCAGCTAAATTTGTTCGGTAGCCCGTGGATTTTGATATCGCCGCCTGCGCTCTTGCCGAGGGATTTTGCGTGCGCTACGTCGGCTTTGTTCGGATAGGAGATGCCTAAATTTAGATGATACGCCGAGTTTGGATTTTTGCCGTTTATGGTGTAGTTGCCCTCCGGGGTTTTGCCGTCGCCTTGAACCTCTTTATGTCCTTCGGGCTCGCGTCCGAGGGCGATTCTGTAGCTTTTCGCGACGCCTTTTGAGGTTAAAATTTCAAGAATTCGTTTGGATTTGTAGACGCGAATTTTAGAGATTTGCTCGCTGTCCAATGCCTGTTTTAGCGGAATTTCGGAGTTGATCGTTTCGATATTTTTGTAGCTAAGGTAATTGTCCAATGCCCACGCTAGGCCCGCAGCGACGATAACAAGCGGGAGTAAAATTTTAAATTTCATAGAAGAAATTTCGGGAGTGATCCCGAAATTTTATTTGCTGATTAGCTCGATATAAGCCATCTCTGCGGCGTCGCCCTTGCGAAGGCGAGTTTTGATGATTCGAGTGTAGCCGCCGTTTACGCCTGCGTATTTTGGAGCGATCTCGGTGACTAGCTTATTTGTCGCAGCCTTATCTTGAAGCGCCGCGAAAACAAATCTATGCGCCTCGCTGTCGCCCTTGCGCGCGCGAGTGATTAGCTTCTCGGCATAGCTTCTTAGCTCTTTTGCCTTAGGAAGCGTGGTTTCGATCTTGCCGCTAGTAACTAAAGCGATGGTTAAATTTTTAAGCAGGGCGGCACGGTGAGACGAAGTACGCCCTAGCTTCCTATATCCGTGATTATGTCTCATTTATTGTCCTTCATTCTTTTGTCTTTGAGCCTTCAGCTCGTCAAGCTTGCGTTTTAGCTGCTCTTTTTTATCGCCGAGCTCTTGGTTGCCGATAGGATAACCGATCTCCTCCATTACGGCTTTGATCTCCTCAAGCGATTTTTTGCCTAAATTTTTAAGGTCTTTAAGCTCGCTCTCCTCCATAATCGCTAGCTCGCCGATAAATCTAATATCTGCGCGATCCAGGCAGTTGAAGCTTCGTGCGCTTAAGCTTAGATTGCTAACGCTCTCAAAAAGCTTTGCAAACTCGGAATTTGCAGGGATTGCCCTACCGAAAGTATCCGCAGCGCTGATATTTACGATGCCTTTGAAAACCGCCAGCTGCTGATACATCGCCTCAAGCGCGTTTTTAAACGCATCTATCGCGCTGATCTGACCGTCGGTAGTGATCGTAAAGACCACCTTTTCGTAGTCGGGATTATCCTCTACGAATACGTTTTCGATATCGTAAACGGCCTTAGTTACCGGGGTAAAAAACGCATCCAGCGCGATGAAATCAGCGTCTAAATTTTCTCTGATCTCTTCGCTTGGGACGTAGCCGATGCCCTTTTCGATGATGAGCGTAAATTTAAGATCGGCATCCTCGTTTATCGTAGCCAGATAAGCGCTTGGATTTACGATCTCTACGGCGTCGTTATTTAGGTCGCTGCCGTAAATTTCTTTAGGTCCTTTAAAGCTGTATTCTACGACCTCGCGTAGGGAATCGCCTTTGATTTTAAACCTTAAGCCCTTTAAATTTATGATAAAAGCCGCCATATCCTCGAGCATACCGCGCATGCTGTCGAATTCGTGGCTTACGCCTTCGATTTTAACCGCAGTCGGCGCAAAACCGACCGTGCTCGTATAAAGTAACCTTCGTAAAGGATGAGCTAGAGTGACGGCATATCCCGTTTCAAAGGGATATGCTATGATTTTAGCAACATTTTCGCTGACATTCTCAACCTTTATTTCAGTTGGCATATGAGCTGATGTTGTGATTTTTCTCATATTAGCACCTACTATTTCGAGTAAAGCTCTACGATAAATCTTTCCTCTACAGGAATAACAACTTCTTCTCTCTCCGGAACTCTAGAAAAAATTCCGTATCTTTTCTCTTTTTCTACATCTACCCACGCTACGATGCCGGTCTGTGCAGTAAGATCCAGCGCTCTTGAAATTTGCGGGTTATTTTTGCTCTTTTCGATCACTTCGATCTTTTGTCCTGCGCGAACGCTGTATGAAGGGATATCGACGCGCTTGCCGTCTACCAAGATATGTCCGTGCGTAACGAGCTGGCGCGCAAAGCGTCTAGTCGTAGCAAAGCCCATGCGGTAAACTACGTTATCTAGCCTCTGCTCCAAAAGCTGAACCAAGATCGCTCCGGTGTTACCCTCTCTGCGAGCCGCTTCGGCAAATAGCCTACGGAACTGCTTCTCGCTTACGCCGTACATAAATTTAGCCTTTTGTTTCTCGCGAAGCTGTGAGCCGTATTCGCTTAGTTTAGCGCGTCTTTGTCCGTGCTGACCCGGAGCGTAAGGGCGTTTTAAAAGCGCGCTCTTGCCCGCAAGCCTTCTTTCGCCTTTCATAAATAGATCGACGCCGAGCCTTCTTTCTAATTTTTCAACCGGTCCTGTATATCTAGCCATAAATTTCTCCTTTTATAATTACACGCGACGTCGTTTAGGCGGTCTGCAACCGTTGTGCGCAAGAGGAGTGATGTCTTTGAAATATGTAACTTTAATCCCTTCTACGCTACCTACGCTTTTAACGGCGGTCTCGCGTCCGCTTCCCGGACCCTGAACCTTGACGCCTACCTCTTTGATGCCGTGCTCTTTGGCTTTGTTTAGCGCGTCCTCGACGGCTTGCTGCGCCGCATAAGGGGTGGATTTTTTGCTGCCTTTAAAATTTAAAGCGCCCGCACTGCTCCACGCGATCGCGTTGCCCATCTCGTCCGTTACGGTTATCATAGTGTTGTTAAACGTAGCGGAGATGTAAACTATGCCTTTGGCGATATTTTTTCTGACGGTTTTTTTCTTAACTACTTTTTTTTGTGCCATATCTCAATCCTTATTTAGCTGCCGCGCCGACGGTTTTGCGTTTGCCTTTTCTGGTTCTGGCGTTCGTTTTTGTTTTTTGACCGCGAACCGGAAGGCCCTTTCTGTGTCTTAAGCCGCGATAGCCGCCCAAGTCCATAAGCGCTTTTATATCCATAGCCACTTGTTTGCGAAGATCGCCTTCGACCATATAGTGCTCTTGGATCTCTTTTCTGATAGCGGCGGCTTCATCTTCGCTCAGATCGGCGACTCTTTTATCGTAAGAAATTCCTGCCGCATCGAGAATTTTTCTCGACGTAAATAAACCTATACCGTAGATATAAGTTAGTCCGTATTCAATCCTTTTTTTCTTTGGTAGATCTACACCTGCGATACGAGCCATAACTTATCCTTGTCTTTGTTTATGTTTTGGATTTTCACAAATAACGTGAACAACACCTTTGCGCTTGACAATTTTACATTTGTCGCACATTTTCTTAACGGATGGACGAACTTTCATTCCACTCTCCTAAAATTTTCTCCACTTTAAATGCAAACTGCACCTAGGTTTAATGAAATTTCAAAAGCGAAAGTATCAAACCAACTGTTTTCAAAATAGTGGGGACTTTGAAAACACTTCTTCCTACAGTTTAGTCGCAAAATTGCGAGTATATCTAAATTTAACTTTATCCTTACTTATAGCGGTAGGTGATCCTGCCTTTATCGAGGCTGTACGGGGTCAGCTCAACTTTTACGCGATCGCCCGGCATTATCTTGATGTAGTGCATCCGCATCTTGCCCGCGATATGGCATAAAATTACGTGTTTGTTGTCCAGCTCGACCTTAAAAGTCGCGTTCGGCAGCGCTTCTATGACGTTGCCGTCGATCTCTATGACGTCGTCTTTTGCCACAAATTCTCCTTTCTTTTAAATTTAAAAAGGGCGATTATATAGAATTTAAAATTTTAAACAGCTTAAAAGAAATTTAAAATAAGCAAAATTTCAGATTTATTTCGTTACGCGCGCACTGTTTTTACAAAAGCAAGGCGGCGCTCTTTTTAAAATTTTAGTATAATGGCTCAAAAATTTTAAAGGAAAAATATGAAATGGCAAGACGGCAGACGAAGCTCAAACGTGGAGGATGACCGCGCAAGCAGCATGCGCACGAGCTCGGGCTCACTTGGGATGCTGATCCCGATCATTAGGTTTTTGCTCGGCTCAAAGATCGGGCGAATAGTGCTCGTAATCGGCGTCGTAGCGTATTTTATGGGTTACAACCCTTTGGCGCTTTTAGACGGAGGCGCCAGCACGCAGAGAGAGCCGACCGATAGCCCGCAGGAGCAGGAAAAGCTCGCCTTCGTCTCGGCGGTGCTGGCTCAAACCGAGGACATTTGGGGCGAGATATTTAAAAGTGCGGGCGCGCGCTACGAGGAGCCCGGCTTGCGGCTCTTTCGCGATCAGATCGCAAGCGGCTGCGGCTTTGCAAGCGCGCAGACGGGACCTTTTTATTGCCCGAGGGACCGTAAAATTTATCTCGATCTTAGCTTTTTCGACGAGCTTGCGAATAAATACAAAGCGGGCGGCGACTTCGCGCAGGCCTACGTCATCGCGCACGAAGTGGGGCATCACGTTCAAAATTTAGTCGGCACGCTAGAGCAGGTCGCCGCTCTAAAAAGGCGCGCTCGCAGCGAAGCCGAGCAAAACGCGCTTCAGGTCAAAGTCGAGCTGCAGGCAGACTGCTACGCTGGGGTCTGGGCGCACTATCTCGCAAAAACAGGGCGCGTGCTGGAGGCGGGCGATATCGACGAGGCGCTAAATGCCGCCAGCGCGATCGGCGACGATACGCTGCAACGTAAATTTAGCGGTCGCGTCGTGCCCGATTCCTTCACGCACGGCACCTCGGCACAGCGCAAAGAGTGGTTTAAAAAAGGCTTAGCGGGCGGAAACCTAAAAGCCTGCTCGTTTGAGCCGTAAAATGCATACTCTAAGTTCGTAAATTCTGCCATCTCGTGTTTGAGCGCAGTGCGAGATCCTTTTCTGCGCCGTTGCAATTTGTCTACAAAACTGCCGTCTAGCGCTTGAGCCGTAAGGCGCAGGCTTTGAGCTAGCTTGCGGGCTAGATCAAGGGCAGTTTAAATTTTAAAATTTAACGCCGAGCCTAGGGCAAAATTTAGAATTTTATGATCGACGATTAAAAGTTCGGACGGCGCGCTCGGCTAATGTGGCGACGGCTTGTTTGAGCGCAGGCTTGACTACGGCACAAGAAACCAAAATAGATACGTTAAAATTTATGGAGGCGAAAATGAATAAAATAACCTGCATCTGCCTAGGCGTGCGAAACATGCAAAGGGCGCTGAAATTTTACAGAGACGGCCTGGGTTACGAGACAGACTGCAAAGAGGACAACCCGCCCGTTTGTTTTTTCAATACGCCGGGAACCAAATTTGAGCTCTATCCGCTAGACGCGCTGGCGCGAGATATCAGCGAAAACGATCCGCCGAAGAGAAGCGGATTTGCCGGCATCACGCTAGCCTATAACGTAAAAAACAAAGAGGACGTGGATAGCGTCATAAAGCTAGTAAAAAAGGCGGGCGGCACCATCGTCAAGGAGCCTCAAGTTGCGTTTTGGGGCGGATATCACGCGTATTTTGCCGATCCGGACGGATACTGCTGGGAGGTGGCTTGGGTACCCAGTTTTAAATTTGACGAGGACGGGCTGCTCAAATTTTAGATTAAAATTTTTGCGGACGAGGCTTGTTCGGAGGCGCCGAAGCCTTTAGCACAAGCGCGTAAAATTTAAACTCAAAATTTTATTGCAAATCATCGGGCGGAGCTTTTGTAGCTCGTATAATTTGCGGCGCCGTTTTTCGCGCTTTGCTCTAAACATCAAGCGAAATTTTATTTTTCGATATGATCTGCGACACAAATTTCGTACGAAGCTAAAATTTACCCGCACCTCGCCGCTGTTTTACTCGCGCTCGCAGTACTGCTTTGTCGACATCGCGAGCCGCTACACAAAGCAAGAAAGCGGATATTTCGCGGCGTTTTTGTCCGTGAGTGTGGCAAGGAATAGGGCGATAAACTCCTCGAAGCTTTGCGCGATGAGTAGGGCGTCCTCATAGATCGGTTCCGCGCCGAATATGATCCTGCCCGCGTCCGCGCCCTGCGTGAGGATACCCGCGAAGCAGCGCTCGCCTCTGACTGAAAACAAAAACGGCAAGCACCCGCTCCAAAACGCGCTCACGGCGGCTCTTTGCGCATCGTTAGCCGCGCACTCCAGGCTGTCTTTTTCAAAATCTTTGTAGCAAAATTCCGCCTCATCCGCGCTTGGCGATGCATAATCCCTAGCGGACACGAACCAAACGGCGTCCGCGGCGTTATACAAAGTCTCAAAAGAGCAAACGAAGCGGTAAAAATCTTCGCTTAAATTTTTAAATCTGCCGCCTAAAAATTCGCTCCGCGGCGGGCAAATTTCATTCCTGCGCCGTATCTGCCAGCCGTTTTGCGCGAGCACGCCCATAAGCTCGTCAAAAATCATCTCGCCTCCCGTAATTTGGCGCCGATTATAGCATTTTACTCGGCGCAGCGGTTAAATGCGGATAAATTTATAAAATTTTGCCTACCCGCCGCGTATAAAAAGAGAAATTTTGCGCGAAATTTTATCAATTCGGCTAAAAATAAAATGACGTTTCCAAATCGCCGCTAAATTTAGGCTCAGCAGAAGGCGTAAGCCGTAGATGAAAAACGGGCGTATCATCGCGGGAGGCGGGCGCGCCGCTAAAATTTGCGCCTCGGTATCCGCCTAAAATTTCCAAGCGGTACCGACCGCGCTCTAGGTGAAAGTTCAGGCTGTTTTGCTCGCTAATGCAGCTCATATCTTTAAAATAGCCGATGCCTGCGATCTTTAGCGTGCCCGAGGAGTGAAAAACCCAGCCGCGAGAGATGATTTTCGCTTCGTCTTGTGCGAATATCTCCTCGCTCGCCTCGCCCACGGTAACCGCAAAATTGTAATAATCGCTGCGGACGCCCGATATCGGCACTGCGATACCCTCTTCTGTAACCGCGCCCCCGTGCTCGGTCTGCGTAAAATAAGCAAGAACGTCCCCGTTCGCAAGCCCGTGCTCATCCAGATAGCGCGCGAGCAGCGCGAGGACCCTTTATCGCGAAGCCGCCCAGCTCGGAGAAAATTTGCCTCTTCATTCGCGCCTTTCTTTAATCGCCGTGCGCAGAATTTTACCGCTCATTTGCCCTCTCTTTGTTTTTGTTTCACAGCGCCGATGAAATTTTATCGCCGTACTCTCGGCAGGCTAAATTTATCACAGTGCCCGCGGCAGGCTAAAATTTATCTCTGCAGTCGCGCCGAGAATGAAATTTAAATCTCATTTCGCGCTCAAATTTACAGCCCGCGGTTTTTGCCGTCCATGCCTTGGCACTTATCTACGAGCCAGCGCCCGTCCTTGCGCACGAGCAGGAAGCGGCGCGCAAAGCCGTGTTCGTCCTTGGCGTAGATGTAAATTTTATTTTTGCTCTCGCATTCGGCGTCCGTTAGCTCATATCCGCCGTAGGTGCCGCCCTCCGCCATCGAAAACGAAATGCCCTCGGGGCGGAAGCCGCTGCGCCTAACGGGCGTACAGTAGCGCGCAAATAGCTCGTCGCATCTGCGCTGCACCTCGCCGTCATCCGCGTCATCGATTCGCGATGTGGCAAATTTCTCCCATTCGCTCATCGCCGCGAAAAATTCTAAAAGCGCACTCTGCGCCGCCGCAGCGTCCTGGGGATCAAGCTTCTTTTTGCTCTTTGCAGCGTCTCTTTGCGCCTGCTCAAACTCTGCGATCTGTTCCTTGCTAAACTGCCCGCCGTCTAGATAAAACTGGATTTTCGTATCTGCCGCGGCTAGCAGCCCCGCAAAGCTCACGCGCGAATTGACCAGACGCAGCGATTTTAGCTTCGGGATTTGCACGATCGCTTTCAGCCCCTCGTCTGTGATGCTGACGTTTTCGATACCGATGTGTTCGAGCTTGGCGTGTGCTGCAAAGTATCTAAAGCCCTCGCCGCTTATCTTATCGCTATCTTGCAAAAACAGATACGCGAGCTTTGGCAGCGTGGCTAGATGCTCTAGTGCCGCGTCCGTAATCGCCGTGGCTATAAAGCCCATATTTACGAGGCTTTTTACCTCGCAGATGCGGCGCACCATCTCATCGGTGAGTGCTACGTTTTCGTAGTGATGGCCTTTGCAGTAGCGCTCGCTAACCGCGTCCAAAGCCTCCTGCATCGTGATCTGCCTCATCATCTATCCTTTAAATTTGATTTTAAAATTTTAGTGAAATTTTATGATTTACGCAAGCACTTAAATTTACGGCGCGGATTTGCTCGCCGCTGATGTGTTTTAAAGCGCCGCGCCGACGAGCGCTAAATTTCAGCCGCCGTCCACTCGTCTAAAATTTTACCAAAATCCTCTATCATCGCGGCGAAATCATACTCAAGCTTGCTTTGCTTTTGCGCGATCTGCTTTAGCGCCGTCAAAAAATACTCGCCCATCTTTCGCTTTTGCTCCATGGGCGCTAGCTCGCCAAATTCGGGCTCGAAATGTATCAACGCGTCCGTTTTGCCCGTGTCTTTTCTAAACGGCGAATACTCAAATCTATTTCGCAAAAAGTAACCGCCCGCGCGCCTCTGCTCCTCGCTCATCATTTCGCGTATCAGCTCCCAAGCGCGCTGCGAGCTTAGGCGCGGCTTATCGGACGCGATGATGTAGTTGGTTCGGCAGTGCTCGTCATCAAAGCTAAACGCGCATTCCAATTTTATGTAGTTGATTATCGAGCCGTAAATTTTAGGGCGCATTTTGGCGTTAAGCGCCGGTTGTAGATCCGCAAAGAGGCTTTCTATCACGGCGCGCGAGTTTTCGTAGCAGTTGCTGATAGCGCGCGTGATGCGGATCGGATTTTTGGCTATCCAGTTGTGCTGGCTGTTTAGCTTGAGGTCCAAAATTTCCTCTTTTACGGGGCGCGCGAGCGTTTTACCCGCCGTATCCGGACTTTCGTGAAAAAACGTATCGTCGTCTTGCATCGTAAGCCCCGTTTTGCGTTTCGACCACATAGCTTCTACAAAGCGCGGCTCGCCGTGCGCATTTAAAAAATAGGTCATCGCATAGCCGTTGTAAAATTTCCCGCGCAGCGCCTCTAAGCTCTCGCGCTCGCCCCAGCCTACGATCGCTAGGCATTCGCAAATTTTAACGGCCCTGTTCCACTCGCTAGCGTTTTTATAAAAGGCGTAGCGGTCAAATTCGCCTAGCAGCCGCTCGCGAATTAAAATTTGATCCTGGGCGCGCAGAAAAATTTCTAGTTCGGCGAGGTTTTCTATTTCGTAAATTCGCTCTAAAATTTCGTTCATTATCGACCCTTAAATTTGCGTTTACAGCGTAAAATCGCCCCCAAGCTTTACGGCTCGCTTCAGGCGTGCTTTGCTCTAAATAAACTCGCGGTCGCCGCAAGGCAGAATTAGCTTTTTTCTCGGCTGCGCTTTTCTTCGATGCCACTTAATCCTTGCCTGCGCGCTAGCTCGTCAAGCAGGGCGTCCGGGTGGATATTGTGCGCCGCAAGCGCGAGCAGAAGGTGAAATAAAAGATCCGCTCCCTCGTAAATCACGTCGTATCGCGGCTCGCCCGCTCTGTGCTCGCCGAAGCCCTCGCGCGCGACGTCTGCGTAAAGCCCGCTGCGCGAGAGGTCCTTGCACGCCAGCGCGAACTCGCACGCCTCCTCGGCGATCTTTTTGAGATAGGCGTTTTCGCCCTTCGCGTAGAGCGAGGCGACATAGGAGAGCTCGGACTCGCCGTTTAGCTTGCGATCCAAGCAAACGTGATAAATTTCGTCCAAAATGCCGTACGGGCTTTTTTCTGCGGAGTTTTTGGGTGTAAAATTTTGCGAGACGGCGTCTAAATTTTGAGTGCTGCGCTCTGCGGCGGAATTTGCCGCCGTGAAATTTTGCATTGTTGAATTTTTTGCATCGCAAGCGCTCAAGTTTTCCACATTTTCGCCACATTTTTGCAGCGAAATCTCTTTGAAAAAACAGCTTCGCGCGCCCGTGTGGCAGGCGGATCCGCCGCATTGCTCGACTCTAAGCAGCAGCGTATCGTTGTCGCAGTCCAAAAACGCGGATTTTACGAGCTGAACGTGACCGCTGCTCTCGCCCTTTTTCCAGATGCGCCCCTTGCTGCGCGAGAAGTAGTGCGCGTAGCCGGTACTCAGCGTTAAATTTAACGCCTCTTCGTTCATATACGCGAGCATTAAAACCGCGCCGTCACCCGCGTCCTGCACGATCGCGGGGAGCAGCCCGCCAAGTTTTTGCCAATCTACCTTCATCTTTGATCCTTAGCTTGCGAAGTCGCGCACGCCTTAAATTTAGCCGCCGCATACGGAATTTAGTTATAAAATTTACGAAGCGGCGCGCCTCGTAAATTTAAAGAGTAAACCTGGCGGCTAAATTTTAAGCGACCGCTAGGCTTAAGCTGCGACGAGTGTGAGTTTTGCTAATCGCGAGCAATCGCACTCGTCGCTAATATTAACTTGCGAAATCGCGAGTTAAGTTTATGCGCCCGGAGCGGGCTTGCTTTAAATCTCGCTATTAAATTTAGTTCGCGAAATCGGAGCGCACAGCCTCCTGAAATTTTAATTTTCCCGCTCGATGGCGCTTTGCTTCGCCTTATCTTTCGTATCGACCCAGATATTAGGCACCGCGCCGCCCGGCGTTAGGAAAATTTTTGCGTCGCCGTTTTCGCGCAACGCCTCGTTAAATTTAGCCTGCGTCTCGATCTGCTTGAGGCTTAAAAGATTTGCGTCCAAGCTCTTTGCGATCTCTTTGTTAGCGTAGGCTTGCGCGTCGGCTTCGATCTTGGCGGCATCGGCGCGACCTTGAGCCTCAATTTTGACGGCGTCTGCGTTACCTTTGGCAAGAGCAGCCTTTTTAAGCGCCTCTTGGTTTGCGCGCTCGACTTCGTATTTGGTGCGCTCAGCCTCCTGTTTGGCGATCTGTACGCTCTCGATCTGCTCCTTTACCTTCGCCGGCAGGATGATCTCGCGAAGCTGCACGGCTAGCAGATCTACGGGCGAATTCGGCAGTGCTTCGATATTTTTGCGGATGCCGTCGTCGATCGCTTTGGCGATCTCGTCGCGTTTGGTAGGCAGCTCTTCGGCGGCATAGTTGCCGATGACGCTACGCACGACGTCCTTTACGCGCGGATCGATGATCTTATCCTCCCACAAAAAGCCCCACTCGGCGATCGTGTTGGGCGCCGTGGCTTCATTGAGCCTGTATTGCACGGTGATGTCGATGCTGACGGGCAAATTTCGCGAGTCTAGCACCGAGAGCGAGTTTTTGCTGATGATACCGCCCGCGGTGCCGCTTTTAGTAGCGATACCCGCGCTCATATCTTCGCTGCTGGTGTAGTTGATGATACGCGTGCGAGTATCTACGACGAATACGTCCTGTATGAACGGCACGAAAAAGTGAAGTCCCGCGCCAAGAGGCGTCGGATCGTATTTGCCTAAATTTGACTTGATCCCCACCTCGCCCGATTGGATCGTGACGAAGGGCTTGGCGATCACGAGTAGCGCGATTAGCGCGATTATCACGTAAAGCACGCCGCTAAACTTGCCCATCCCCCCTAAATTAGGAATTTTAAAATTTAAATTCCCGCCTTTTTTGTCGCTGTTTTTCTTATTAAAATAATCATTCAAATCCGCTGGCATGCGCGTCCTTATTTAACGTAGGTGAGCCAGTGCTCAAATTTCGGGTCTTTGCCCGTGACTACCGCGAAATACGCTTTTTGCAAGCGGCTCGTGATCTCGCCCATTTCGCCCTTGCCGATGATCCTGCCGTCGATGTTGCTAATCGGTGTGACCTCCGCGGCGGTGCCGGTAAAAAACGCCTCGTCTGCGGCATAGAGCTGATCGCGAGCGATGCGCTCTCTGCGGACTTCGTAGCCCAGGCTGCGCGCGATTTTTATGACCGAGTTTTGAGTGATGCTCTCTAAGCTGGTATCGTTCGGAGGAGTGATGATGACGCCCTCTTTTACGATAAATAAGCACTCGCCCGGCCCCTCCGCGACGAAGCCTTGAGGATCGAGCAGTATCGCCTCATCGTATCCCGCATCGACCGCTTCGAAATTTGCCATCTGCGAGTTAAAATAATTCGCACTTGCCTTGGCTTTTGCCATCATCGAAAATTGCGCCGGCTTCATCCACGATGAAATTTTAGCTTTGATCCCTTTGCGTAGCGCCTCTTCGCCCATATACGCGCCCCATTGCCACGCTGCGACGATGACGTTTACCGGGCAGTTCGTAGACGAAACGCCCATCGAGCCGTAGCCGAAGTACGCAAGCGGGCGGATATAGACGGTCTGATCGAAGCGGTTTTTTGCGACGACGTCGATCTGAGCCTTACGGAGCTGCTCGAAGCCAAACGGAAGCTTGATTAGGCAGAGTTTTGCCGAAATTTCAAGCCTGCGAGTGTGCTTGTCCAAGCGAAAAATCGCGTAGCCTTTGTCGGTTTTATAAGCGCGTACGCCCTCAAATACGGCGTTTCCGTAGTGCAAAGAGTGCGTCAAAACGTGGGTAGTGGCCTCTGCCCAAGGGATTAGCTTGCCGTCTTTCCAGATGAGCTCGGCCTCTTGAATTTGTGCCATT
The DNA here is from genome assembly GCF_938031315.1 of uncultured Campylobacter sp. Taxonomy (GTDB): domain Bacteria; phylum Campylobacterota; class Campylobacteria; order Campylobacterales; family Campylobacteraceae; genus Campylobacter_B. The sequence continues at coordinate 8,707 of NZ_CALHHT010000094.1, read as the reverse complement.
TCTTGATCCTTTGATGAAATTTAATCCGTAATTCTAGCTAAAAGAATATTAATTTCTAAGAAATTCTACCTGCGGGGATTCGGTACGGTAGGCGAAATTTCGCCCGTAAAATTTAAGGTGATTTGCGCCGCTAAATTTTGCTTTTTAAAATTTAGTGGCGTAGAGTAAGGAGCTGCGAATTTTATATTTTGTGTGGATAAAATTTTGCCCGAGTAATAGCTGCGAATAAATTTTGCGCTCGTACCGTAGAATAGAATTTCACAGATGAAATTTAAAAAGCAAATTCTATCTAGACGTCTCTTAGGATTAGCAAATTTACCCGCCGCAAACTAAATTTAGCCGCAGAATTTCAGGCTTTTTGATCCAAGCTCGCCTTTTAAAATTCTACGAAAGAAAGTCCGATGCCGATCTTATTGACGCTGCGTTTGTAGTCCGCGAGGCTTTCGCCGTAGCCATTGAAGTAGCGCAGATAGCCGTAAAATCCGCTATTAAAGATCGGGAAGCTGTAGTTCAGCTCGATCGCGCCGCGGTTACTGCCGTCAAAATGAAGGTTGTTTCGCCACAGAGCGCTAAGTCGCTGCTTGCCGAAGGTGTATGACGCGCGCAGATCGCCGTAGCCCATATAATCCGCGATGTCCTCGTTCGTGCGGTCCAGCCAAAAGGCATACCACGCTCTGGGGGTGATAGAAAATCCGTCCGCGCTCCAGGTGCTTTGCGCGTAGAGCCTATTCCACGAGCGCGATTCCTCGCCGCCCTTGCCGTTTGATTCATGCATAGCGCCGATCTTTAGCTCGTCCGCAAACGGCACCGGCGCGCTAACGTAGAGCTCGGGGCGATAGTTGCTTTCGCGGAAAGGGGCGCTATCCTGCGTGATCTGCCACCAGGAATTTTGCGCGTAGGCGAATGAAATTTTCTCTCCAAACCCCAGCGCGTCGTAGGTAATCGGGCGCTCGAAGCTAAACTCAAAATGCAGCTCATTCGCCTTGCGATTGGGCTTCTTGCTAAAATCGTGGGTGAAAAGCATATAGATCGGCTCGTAGTATTTAAGCCCCAAAAATCCAAAATTTCGGCCATTTTGCTCGTCTTGCGGCGCAGAATTTGACGCAGTGGAATTTTGCGAGATCGAGGCGGAATTAGATGCTAAATTTGACGCGGAGCCTGACGCAGCCGAGCCTGCGTCTGCGAAATTTGATGCAGCGGAATTTAGCGCGCTGGATTCCGCCATGGCGGAATTTTGTGCTAAAGAATTTTGCGGCACCGCAGAGTGTAAAACGGCGGCATCATCGTGCGGAGCGCGGTTTTCTGCGGACGAGGTAGAATTTTCTGTGACTTTTCGGCGCGACTTTTCGCCGCTTTCCGCTAGACTTGCCGCGGCGATCTTTTTGTAATAGATCATCGCGTTTTTGTAATCGCCCTTAGCCTCGTATTCGCTAGCCTTTGCGTATAGCTCGGATAGATCTTGTGCGGCTAGGCTCATGGCGCAAAGCGCGAATGCTAAAGCTTTAAATTTCATCTACGCCCTTTAAATCGTTTTGATAATTTATGTTTAAAAACTGCTCTTTATTTTTGAAATTTAGCACTTTGGAATTTGCAGATCCGATGAGCGCGCCGATCTTATGCTCTTTCGCGCGGTAGAGCTCAAGCGCGCGCGGCGCGAGAGCTGCGTCAAAAAAGCCGCACAAGCTATGTCTGTGCGCCTCGTCGCCCGCTACGCAAATTTGCCCCTCTTGCTCGCTAAGAGCGCGAATAGTGGAAATTTCTACAAAGGGCATGTCGGCTGGGATGATAAAAATGCGCTCGCCGCTAAATGGCTTCAGCGCCGAATACAGCGCGCCCATCGGCGAAAATTCCTCAAATTCGTCGTAGATCATAGGAAGCGGCGGGTTAAATTTAGAGCTTTTGGCGCAGGCGAAAACCCGCTCAAACTCGCGGCTTAAGCGTGAGAAAAGAAAGTGCGTCATGCTGGGATGCCCGCGGAATGGAAACAGTGTTTTGTCGCTGCCGAAACGCGAGCTTTTGCCGCCGCAGAGAATGACGCAGGTTTTCATAGAAATTTCACCGGCTTTCATCGATTTCATCGCGGCGAAATTTTAAATTTGAAAGTAAAATTTGAAAAGAGCGCGGGCATATCAGTCTTTTTGCATATATTTGGCTTTGCCAAGGGCGTTGTTTGCGATGAACTGATAAAGACTCGGCGCTTGAAGCTTGGCTAGCTCAGGGTATTTGGCTTTAAGCGTCTTCCAGATGTCGTAGACGCGCATACCGTTTGCGTAAAGCTTCATAATCTCGCTAAAATGCGGATCGTAAAGGCTCGGCTTTTTATACAGCGAGAGTTTGCGGTCGGTATCCAGCACCGCGTTTGCCTCGATAAAAGCGGCAAGATCGCGCTCGCTTACTTTTGCAAAATCCTTTTCGTATTGAGATTTCATATACTTTAAAATTTCTTTATTGCTAACGCCTTGGAAGTGCATTTTCTTGATCTCGAAGCGATACGCGTATAAGAAATCCTCGCTTTTTTTGGCGGTTGCGCGAAGTCTTGTTTTTTCATCTTTGAACGTCACGGAGATGAAGTGCGTAAGCCCTGCGGCGGTGACGGCGCTTTTAAACGCTTCGTCCTCCTCGCCGATCTTTTTTAAGATCGCCTTGACGGTGTAGCCCTCGGCGATGAGGTTTGAAATTTTATCTTTATACGGTTTGTAGTCGAATCGTACGCGCCTAAAGCCCGTCTCGACGCTGATTTTTTTGTAGATCCTCGCATGCTCTCTAGATGTAAAATACCTAGATTTCAGCCCTTTGCGGAGTTGTTCGGCAACCGCGGTAAAATCGTCATAATCGGCGATAGACGCGATTAATTCCTTTTCGTTTACGACCCTGCCGTTAACGACCGCGATGGTAATGACCTTCATATTTTCTCCTTTGATTGGGCACAATTCTAACTTAAAACTATAAACTCAAATTTAATTATTTATTATCAAGGATTGCGGAGGATTTGTGTTTGCGAGGTAGAATTTTACGCGCTAAGATTTAGTATTTTGATTGATTTTTATATCTTTTTGTGCTTGTTCTCACGCCGCTTTTTTATACTTTTTTGTGTAGAGATGAAGCGGGTTTGCAGAGATAAATTTTACCCGCAAACTTTAACTAAATTGCCCGCACAAATTAGCTTTTTTTAAACGAAAAAAGCTTTTTGATCTTCGTAAGCCCAAGCTTCATGCCGCTATATTTCATCATCTTAGCCATATTTACCCACATTTCACGCTCGTAGCACGGATGCGGGCAATGGTGACAGCGTGGCTTTTCGGTATGCGGGCAGGCACCAAGACGTGCATAGGCGTAACGCAGCATCCGCTCGCAGGCGCTACAGAGATGAAAGTGCGTCTGCACTAGCCCCTTATCGTCTTTGTAGTTATGAAGCACAGCGCCATCTTTTTTAGGCGCATCCGCATGCTTGCCATCGCAGTAAATTTGGATAAATTTCGTCACCGTATTTACTTCGTAAATAAATTTTTCACTAGTCATCTTTGATCCTTTGGGGCAGATTTTATCTAAAAGAGACAAAAATACTCTTGAGCGCGCTCAAGCTAAAACTGATGGAATTTTAAAATTCCGCGGAATTTCGCTTTATCTTTCGACCTTGTTGCTTAATAGAGTCGCGATGAAGCGCGTTTTGTCATTTGAGGCAAGCGCGATCTGAATGCTCATCGTAAGCGGCACAGCCAAAAACAGCCCACCGATGCCGAGTACGAAGCCCCATAGCAGCAGCCCTGCAAGTACGCTGATCGTTGAAAGCCCGAGCCCTTGCCCTAAAAATCGTGGCTCGATGATATTTCCGATCGCTACGTTTACGACCAAATAGATTGCGATAGTCCAGATGCTAGAGCTTATATCCATCGTAGCTAGCGTCACGAAAAGCGTCGGAAAGACCGCTACGATCGAGCCAATGGTGGGGATGAAATTTAGCACGAAAGCTAAAATCCCCCACAGCGCAGCATACGGTACGCCAAGAGCCCACAGCCCGAGCCCGATGAGCGCACCGGTGCAAGCTGAAGCGATAGTTTTGATTAGCAGATATTTTTTGAGGCTGGAGGCAAATTTCTTCACGAAAGTGTGCGTAGCGCGGCTACTTTGCGAAAAATAGCGGATTTTTTCGTCGATCACAGAGCTTTCAAAGACCATAAATGAAACCATTATAAAAATGAAAAATCCCGTCGAGACTATCGAGCCTGTTTTGCGCAGTAGTGCAGATAGCTGTGCGGCGGCTTCGCTCGGATCGATGCCCAGGCTTGCGGCGTTAAGCTCTATGCCGAAGCGAGAGAGCTTCGCACTCACGCCTCCTAGCACCTCTTCAAATTTTGCTTGAAGCTCGGGCAGGCGCGCTGAAAATTCCTTGATCGCATCGAAGATGACTGCGCCGAAAAACACTATAATCGCCACGAAGGCAAAGGTGATGATGAGGAAGCTAAAAACGCGCCCGACGCGGATCTTTTGGACATAAAGCACCAGTGGTGAGACGAGCACCGTGATGAAAATAGCTAGCAAAAATGGCACGACGATAGCCTGCGCGGCTTTAAGACCAGCCAGGATGATTACGACGCAGGCAACCGACATCAAGGACATTTGAAGCTTCAAGGATTCTCCTAAATTTGACATTTTCGCAGAGCTTTTACGCGAAATTTTGGTGAAAGGATTTTAACTAAAATTCCATAAATTTTAAGACGGAATTTTAAAATTTCATCGCAAAATTCTAAGATACGCGTAAATTCTTAGTGGGCGCAAGAAAAGTTAGAATTTTTTGCTAAAATTTTGCGAAATTTACACGAGCAGGATCGAAAATGAAACTTCCCAAACAGCTTTTAGACCGTTACGCCGCGGAGCGCCAAAGCGCGGGCGAGGCGCAGCGGACGGCGAATGAGATCGCCTTTGCACCTGTAGTTTTTCAGGTAAGTAGGCTGATGAAAAAATTTGGAATTTTAAACGCGCTTAATGAGGCACATGACGGGCTAAGCATAAGTGAGATCGCGAAGAAACTCTCGCTTAGCGAATACGCCGTAAAGCTGCTTTTGGAAAGTTCGCTTAGCATCGGCACGGTGCTGCTGTGCGGCGAGAAATTTCGTCTCAGTAAGGCGGGGTATTTTCTACTCACCGACGAGATGGTGGACGTGGATATGGACTTCATCCACGACGTGTGCTACGAGGGGCTATTTAGACTCGAAGAGACGCTAAAATCGGGCAAACCAGAGGGGCTAAAGGTTTTTGGACATTGGGCTACGATCTACGAGGCGCTTGCGCATCTGCCGCCGCACGTGCGCAAGAGCTGGCTCGCGTTTGATCATTTTTATTCAGATTTGGCGTTTGAGCCTGCGCTAAAGATCATTTTCTCGCGCAAGACGGATAAAATTTTAGACGTAGGCGGCAACACGGGGCGCTTTGCTAAGCGGTGCGTGGGCTACGACGAAAATGTGCGCGTCACGATAATGGATCTTGCAGGGCAAATTTCGATGATGAAAGATGCCGTCGCAGGCGCGCAGGGCGCTGAGCGCATAGAGGGGCTTGCGGCCGATCTGCTAGATCCTGCCACGCGCTTTCCGAGCGGCTTTGACGCGATCTGGCTTAGTCAGTTTTTAGACTGCTTTGCAGAGGAGCAGATCGTAAGCATCCTCTCGCGCGCGGCGGAGTCGATGAGCGAGCAGGCGCGGCTTTATATTTTGGAGCCGTTTTGGGACAGGCAGCGCTACGAAACCGCCGCGTATAGCATGACGCAGATCAGCGTGTATTTCGCTGCGATGGCAAACGGCAATAGCAAAATTTATCACTCGGACGATATGATTAAATTTGCGCAGCGCGCAGGGCTTAAAATTTCGCAAATTCACGACGGACTGGGCGTCGGACACACGCTGCTGTGCTGCGAAAGGGCGCAATGATGGACGCGCGAAGCTTAAGCGCGCGGCTAAATAAGCCGATTAAAATTTTACTAGTGCTACTTGGAATCGGAATTTTGGCAAATGTGGCGATGGAATTTTATGCGGAGAAAAAACGCGGCGAGCTAGAGCGAAATTTCTGCGAAAGCAAACAGGTGCGAGATGCGCTAGCGCGGATAAACGAGGGCGCACCGCGCAGGATCGACGATGCTACGATTTTAAAAGGCGCCGCATGCGAAGAGGGTAGCTTCATATACGATTACGCGTTAAATAGCTCGCCGAATTTAGACCTTAGCGCGCTGGATGCAGGCGATGCGGAAATTTTAAAAGAGATGCTGTTTGCTAAGGCGAAGGCTGGCTTTTGCAGCACGGAATTCTCGCAGCGTCTGCGGGAGCTCGGCAAAACGATGGTGTTAAATTACGAAATAGAGGGCTTGCCGCCGATACAGCTAAAGCTTGATAAAAATAGCTGCGAACGGTGAATTTTAAAACCCAAGCGAGGCATTTGATTAGCCGCGTTTTGTGTGGCGGCGCGTTGGCAGCTGGTGCCTCTGTAAGCTCGCAAGCGAGCGTATGCTTTACGCAGAATTTTATGTGAGCAGGTCGCAGATAAAATTTAGCAAGATTTCATCGCAGCAGGTGTAGCATAATAAATCATAAAATTCTGACTCAAAATCTACGATGCTATTTCAAATAAGATTCCGTAACTTATAGAATTTCGCGCGAAAGCTTTACGCGGTGTTTGCGCTGCCGCATAGATATAATTCCACGTGAAATAGTAAAATTTTAATGAAAAACGCCACTGGCAGAACCTGGCGCATTAGATCGCGGCTTAAAAAGGACTCGGCGCGTTTTAGCACTTTGTGGCGACGAAATACACGCTGATATGCGTCATGCTATACGCGGCGGCGCGGTAAAAGTCAAGCAGAGGTTTTAACATGTTACTTTTGCGCAGGCAAAATCAAAAGCGAAGCGGATAAATTTTAAGCGAATTCGGCGCGGGCGAGCAGGCAAAGGCTCACGCCGCGCTAAATTTTAAATCTCGCGCAAGCGCTACTTGCAGTCGCTAGGCTTAAATTCTACCCTTATAAATTCTTCGCCACTTTTTATCTTATAGCTCCATATCGCGCTGTTTATTAGCGGATGCATTACCTTCATCTGGTTGCAAAAAATTTGCTTATTTTGGCTATCTATGACATTTTGTATCACGGTTTTTTGATCATTTCCGACACTGTCAAATTTCATCCCCATGCCGTCATTTAGCTCGTAGTTATAGATGAAGCTGCCATCCTTGCACTCAGCGCCCGTTAACGTGGTAATCTCGTCGACTCGCATCGGCGCACTCTTATTGATACCTTCCACAGCGGCTTTGAGTTGGACATTATCGCAGCTTGGCGCCGCAAAAAGCGCTCCGCAAACAAGCGGAAGTAGTAGAAATTTTTTCATTTCATCTCCTTGCAAAATTTTTCAGAATGATACAAAAATTAATATTAATGAATGCTTTAAATTTACAAAGATAAATTCCGCTTTGCCGCGCCCTAAATTTTAAAATTTCGTGTTATTTTTGCCGCCTTGCCGCGCATGCCCACAAAACATCAGCGCTAATGCAAAAGACCGCTAGCAAAGCGTCCACCGCCTTGCTTAGAGCTTAGATTGTGAAAATTTACGAAAGATAGCAAAACGGGCGAGCTTTTAGCCTTTAAGTGAGCTTTAGAGTTTTAAATTTAGGCTCGCTTTCGCGATTTTAAATTTAGATTCGCCCCACACGGGCGCGCCGTTGTCGCGGATATACTTTGCGCTTCGGCTTTTAAATTTAGATTTGCACGTTCCGTATTTTGGTGCATCAATCAGACTTTAAAATTTCGCAAAATTTCGGTGTGTCGCTCAGCTTTTAAAATTTTGCGAAATTTCGGCACATGGCTCACAGGCGGGCTTTAAATTTAGTTTCGCTCCGCTCGCCCGTGAGCTTTAAATTTAAATTCGCGCCGCCGCCTTGCGATACGCCGCTGTTTTGTGACGCACCACCAAGAACCCCGCGTAAAAAGCGCCGCACCGACCGCTCGCGCCGAAGTAAACGGCGCGCCGCTATAAATTTAAAATTTTATTTCGCGGCGTTGATCGCGTCCAAAATCTCTCTTGCGTGCACGGCGTAGTCGTTCGCCATCGCCTTTTGAAAAATCCCGCCGATCTGCGCGTATGAGCCGCTGCCGCTGCCGAAAAACTCCTCCTCGCCGTAGTTACGCTCGTTTACTGCGATGTTTTGGTTGTAGATCTGCCTTCCGTTTTTAAACATTTTTAGGCGCAGATTGTAGCGCACGAAGGGCTTGGCGGAGACATCGATACCGTCGGAGCTGTAAAAGCCAAAGCCGAACGAGCCGATCTCGGGGCTGATGACTAGCCCCTTGTCTTGCAGCGCCTTTTCGTCGCTCGTTACTTCCGCGCGCCTTAGATAGGTGCCGAAGAAGCGTTTTGCCTCGCCGCCTACGAACTCGCCGACGCTCATTTTAAGCTCGTCGTCTCTGCCCAGCTGCGAGCTTGAGGCATATTTTTTGGTCTCCATCAGCTCGCTTGGGATGTAGATCAGCGCGCTTTGCATGGAGTTATCGACGCTGATTGTGTCGTCAAACGGCGCCACGTCCGCGTTTTTATTGAATTGCGCCTCATGAGCGCAGCCGCTAAATAGCGCGCAAACTATTGCGGCTAGAAGGAATTTTTTCATTGCTTGCTCCGTGTGAAAATTTTTGTAATTCTACCCCGCGGGTCTAAATTTTACGCTGAAACGGGCGGAA